>CAYTWK010000088.1:0-7519 GCA_964442095.1 uncultured Caulobacteraceae bacterium
CGCCGTGACAATGAAGCCAAGAGCTTGCTTGGGTTGATTGAAAAACTGAAATCGGGTCAAGTGTGCCAAATTCTAGCGCGCAAAATGCAGCGTCAATATTAGGATATCGGCGCAAAATGCCGCCATCCATACACCCAGTTAGGGGCGCTGATATACTATCGCCGCCAAACGTTGATTGCACTTCATCGCCCCAAACCCTACAAAGCCGTTTGAATAAGTCACTATTCTCGGGGGTTTCGACTAAAATTTCGCCATGTCCAAATGGCCCGAGGCCAGTATGCATATCAACCACTACCATTTTTGAAATGCCATTTGTTAATTTATCAAAGAAATCTTTGATTGTTAGATTTGACCATGATGGCGCAAAACCGCCAAAATATACGCCGTCTTGATATTTATATTGGCCCGAAGTCAGCGCCTCTTGGAGTTTTGGGAAGCCATTTTTTTGCGCATATAGCATTAGGTTGCTAACCGAGTTTGAAATTGCATTTTCGCTATATTCTTTTAGCGCGGCCCAATCTTTGACCTCTTCATAGGCAGAGCAATCTGGCAAATTGGAAAAATCGTCTAAGAAATTGCGGTTTAGGTCAATATTATCTTCATTGAAGCGCGTGTCCCAAGCAAAGCCATAGGGATTATTGGCGTGGATAAAGGCAATTTTTTGAGTTTTGGCATATTCATTTGCAATACCGCTCTCTAATAGCCCCAATTGGACGCCAGATCCGCAATATCCCTCTGGTCCATGGGTTCCACTTATCACAACCAATAGACTAGTGGCATCTTTTGGGCCCAGGGTTGCGCAATCCATATAAAGATCAATATCATTCGGCCCCTTTGCATTTGGATTACGCGAGGATACTATTTCAAAGCCCTTTTCTTTGGCAGCCTTTAAAAATCGATTGCGCGCTTCGGTATAGGTTTGCGAAAAATATTGATGTGCGTCCATAATTACCCCCAAAAATCAGCGCTCGGTTGCTCTATAATCGCGCCCTTAATAGCAAGACCATTTGGGCGATCTTTCTTTAACAGCATTGGCCCGTCCAAATCTATCCAATCACAAAGACTTGCCAGGATTACGGCGGGAGCGGTCACAAGGCTTGTGCCGACCATACAGCCGAACATTATCTTTTGCCCAGCTCTACGAGCCTCGTGAATTGCTCTTAATGCCTCGGTAAAACCCCCAGTTTTATCGAGCTTGACATTAATCGCATCGTATTTTGCAACTGTTTTCTCAACATCGCTAGACGTATGAAAGCTCTCATCGGCGCAAATGGCCACAGGCGAGGCAATACTCAAAAGCGCATTATCTTCACCTTCTTTAAAGGGCTGTTCGATTAGTTCGACATTATTCTCAAGGGAAATTGAAATTAGCCTTTTAAGGCCATCGAGACTTAGGGCCTCATTAGCGTCAATTATAAAACTCGCATCAGGGCGCGCCGCCGCTAATAATTGAATAGTGTCAATATCCGCGTCGCCTCCAATTTTGATTTTTAACTTGGGGTATTTGCTTGCCTTTTGCGCCGCAATGACCATTTCGTCAGGGCTATCAAGCGAGATAGTATAAAAGCTTGTAACCGATTTTGGCAAAGGAATACCCGCAAGTTCCCAAACCCGTTTACCCGTGCGTTTTGCCATTAAATCCCACATTGCGCAATCAACGGCATTGCGCGCCGCACCTGCCGGCAATAATAATTGCAATCTATCTATATCTATTCCATTTTCTATCTCAGATCGAACAGCCTCAATTTGTGCAATTACTGTTAAAGGCGTTTCATTATAGCGACCATAAGGAACGCATTCACCATATCCGCAATTACCATTATCATCCGATAGGCTGACAACAATCGTTCGCGCCTCAGATTTCGCACCGCGCGAAATACGGAAAATCGATTTAAGTGGCCAAACTTCTTCTTTTATGGACAAATGCATTATTCTTAATGGCACTAAAATAGTAGATAATGCAAGAGTTCGTGTGGTGCATTTTTGGCCAAAATTAGAAAAATTTCGTCACTTTGATTTATCCTTGAAGAAATTCCAAATTTCACTTGTCGCATCATAGCTTTTGCTTGGCTCATCGCCGCGCGGGCTTCCTTTTTGACCATTTGGCCAAGCATGGCCGTTATCCAAAACCATAATTTGCTTTACTGCGCTGCCGCGCGGACATTCGTAAATCATGGTTTGAACTTGACCATTAATCGAAGACCGCGGATTAGAGCAATTATTGGCGCGCGCCCAAAAAGCCCCCTGTTCGACGGCCGGCTTCATGGGTAGAGCGCCCCAATTCGGGCGAGATCTACCCTGAGAAAATCCGCCCTCTGGCGGAACATTCTTGTCCAAAGCACCATTGATAATAAGAGCCGAAACTTTAGAAGTTGGGATTTTTTCATCGCCAAAAACCGTGCCTACCACGGGTGCAATCGCAGTAATCTTATTGCTAAGCTCTGCGCCGAGCCGATGCGACATTATCGCGCCATTTGACATGCCAGTTACATATATTCTACGCGGATCCACATTATTTTGCGCCACCAATTTATCAATTAAAGCCGAAATAAACGCCACATCATCAATATTATTTTCCATCGCATAAGAGCAGCAATGCTTACCATTGAATGTCAAAAACATATTGCCACGCGGCCCACTTCCATTGGGGTAAACCACTATAAAACCCTCTTGACGCGCCTTTTGGGTCCAGCCCATCATTCTTTCGGCATTTTGTGCATTGCCGCCACCACCATGAAGCGCAATTACTAACGGCAATTTTTCACGACGCGGCCGCACTATTTCTGGGGCTCTTAGAATATAGGTTCGCATGGTTCCATTAATGTTTATCGTGCCATTGGCGCCGTTTTCATTGGCTTTATCTTGGGATTTCAATTTTGAGAGTCGTTGGAAGCGCCTTCCCTCCTCTTGGCTTTGCGCATAGGCGCTAGCACCCACCACACAGAAAATGGACAAAGCGAGATAAGCAAAAGCACGATATTTTATTTTCATTAAAACCTAATCCTTCTCCAAAAATAATTATCCACTTGCGGTTTAAACTGTAAAAATCTAACTTTCCGTTTGCCCTAACTGATATAGCTATATATCTTTTAACAGCTAATTAGACTTAGAAAAAAATTACTGAGACCACTTATGAGTGACGCCCAAATATCAGAGGCTTTATCAAAGCCATTAGTGCGCTATCAAAGCGGTCCAGAATCCATTATTATAAAGCCGCTTGGTGATTGGACTATTCAAACTCTTGGTGCACTTGATAATGCGATAGATAGACTAAAACAACAAATCCATAGTGATACTCAAATTGACGAAACTGAAGGCACAAAAGGTCGCAAACTGATTTTTGATTTATCGCAGCTAGGCGAGATTGATACAAATGGCGCCTATTTATTCCTCCAATTGTCCAAATGCGGACAAGCGCCTTTTAAAACTATTGAATATACAGGGAACCACAAAATTGCCCCGCGCCTATTAAGTGAAGTTGGGCGGTTCGATTTGGATTATATGGACAATGCCCCCAAAAAGACCTTTTGGGTTGCTATTTCCAATGGGCTCTCAAATTCGACAAAAGATGGCCTAGAAGAAATTGCTAATTCATTATCATTCATTGGTCAGACTATTGTATGTTTAATAAAAGCAATAATAACTCCAAACCGAATTCGCTGGATACCGACAATTGCGATTGCCCAAAGCGCTGGTCTAAATGCTATTGGGCTGGTTATGGTATTAAATGCCTTTATCGGCATTGTCCTAACATTTATGGGCGCACAAGTTTTGCAAAGCGTCGGCGCATCAGTTTTTACAGTCGATTTATTGGGCATTATGATTTTACGCGAATTTGGAGTTTTTATTACCGCAATAATTATTTCTGGCCGCTCGGCTAGCGCATTTGCCGCGCAGATTGGATCCATGAAAATGGGGCAAGAAATTGACGCAATGTCGATTATTGGCCTTGATCCTATGGAAGTTTTAGTAATCCCGCGCGTCTTGGCTCTTTTATTGATGTTGCCGATTTTGGTTTTTTTCGCAATGATAGCTGGCCTTTGTGCCGGTGCGGCCACCGCCATTCTTACTATTGATATTAGTCCGACAATGTTCCTATCGCGCCTTCAAGAAGAAGTTGGCGTAAAGCATTTTTGGGTTGGAATGTCAAAAGCGCCAGTATTTGCACTTATAATTGCAATCATTGGATGCAGGCAAGGATTGAAAGTCGAAAATGACGTAATTTCATTGGGAAATCGGACAACTGCCGCAGTTGTGCAAGCGATAATGATGGTTATTATCGTCGAAGCAATATTTGCGCTAATTTATTATGAGCTTGAAATATGAACCTTAGCGATGCCATCACCCCTATTCTTGAATGTGATGAAAGTGAAATTGCTATTCGTGTGCGTGGGATTGTCAATCAATTTGGCGATAATGTTATACATAAAGATTTGGATATTGATATATTGCGTGGCGAAACGATCGGCTTTGTTGGTGGTTCAGGCTCTGGGAAATCGGTTCTATTGCGCTCAATAATTGGTCTTAATCGCCCCAAAAGCGGCAGCGTTGAAATCCTTGGCCAGAATGTGTGGGACGATACTATTGATACCAATCAAGCTTTATCTTCAAAAATAGGAGTTATGTTTCAAGACGGGGCTTTGTTTTCGTCACTTAGTGTGCACGAGAATGTAATGGTGCCTTTAATTGAACACACCAAGCTAAATAGAAAACTTATGGATGAATTGGCGGATTTAAAAATACAAATGGCCGGTTTGCCTATGGACGCGCGGCATAAATTACCATCTGAGCTTTCGGGCGGAATGCGCAAACGCGCTGCCCTTGCGCGTGCACTCGCTCTTGATGCAAAGGTTTTATTTCTCGATGAGCCGACGGCAGGCCTAGACCCAATTACCGCAGCAAATTTTGATCAATTAATCAATGAATTAAAAAGCGCCCTTGACTTGACTGTTTTCTTGATTACCCATGATTTGGATACATTGCGCGATGCATGTGATAGAATTGCAGCTTTAGAGGGGAAAAAGATTTCCGCAATTGGACCATTGGATTATGTTCGCGAAAATGCCCAAGGCTGGCTAAAGGAATATTTTTCTGGTCCACGTGGTCGGGCGGCTTTGGGATAGATTATCTTAGACTTTTATATGATTTTTAATTATGGAAAAATTTGAAAACGTGGCAAAAGGCTTTGGATAGCGAGTCAAAATAGATTTTAAGAAAAAGTCAAAATAAATATTGGGTTGGTTAGAGTTAAATGGAGACAAAGGCGAATTTCTTTCTAATAGGGCTATTTACTATAGTATCCCTTGCAATTGCCGTGATTTTCACGGTGTGGATTGCTAATGCTGGCCTAGATAAGCAATATGAAAGTTATGATGTTCTTTTTGATGGTCCAGTTCGCGGCGTTGAAATTGGCGGTGATGTAAGATTTAATGGCATAAAGGTCGGCGAAGTTAATCGCCTTTCGCTCGATAAAACCAATCCTTCAAAAGTTGTTGCACGTATCCGTGTTGTTTCTGAAACCCCTGTTAAAGCCGATTCTGTAGCGCAATTAGAACCCGCTGGCCTTACAGGGCTTGCCTATATTCAAATTTTGGCAGGCAGTGCAAATGCAGGCCCACTTTTGCGCCAAAAAGGCCAAGAACGTCCGGTTATTGTCGCTCGCGGGAGTCAAATTGATAGACTTTTCCAAGGTAGTGAAGGCGTTTTAAGCACCACCCTAGAAACCTTAGCGCGCGTAAATCGCCTCTTAGATGATAAGAATTTAGATGCGGTATCGCGTGCAATAAACAATAGTGGCACTCTAATTAATCGTTCCGCAGATGCCGCAAGCTCGATACGCGATGCAGGTATTGAAGTTAGCGCCGCATCACGATCACTAAAACTGCTATCCGAAAATTTTGGCGCCACCTCGACAACATATAATCAGTTAGGAATTAACCTCATCGAGCAAACAAAGGGCATTTCCGAAAAGTCTGGTATTCTTCTTGATAGCAGTAATAGTGCGGCGCAAAGTGTTGCAAAGCTAAGTAATTCTGCTTTGACAACTTTGGGCGAAATCGACGCAACTTCAAGAAATCTGCGTGACGCTACCGATGATTTTCGAAAGGCAGCTGTGAACTTTTCAGACGCATCGATCTCAACTAACAAGTTTTTTGAAAATGCAAATAATGACACACTACCGGCGATGAATACGGCCGCAAACAATCTAGCTATTACTTCTGAGAGCATTGACACTTTGGTTCGGGAGGCAAATAATAGTCCAACTGGTCTGTTATCGCGTGCACCTTCACAAACCGTCAAATGGAAGAATTAGGGCTTAAAATTGGGGCAATTAATTGGTAAAAGCATCTAAAATAACTAGCATTTTTGCGCCGAATAAACTTAATATTGCCGCCGCTTTGGTTTTGCCAATAGCCCTTGGCGGCTGTATATCTGTGCTCCCTAAACCAGGGAAACCACCCGTTATTGCACAATTGCGCGGCGGCGATATTCCGATAAACTCCCAAAAAGCGCCCTTTACGATTTCAATAGGCGTGCCAATTATGGCGCGCGCAATTGGGGGCGATAGGGTTGCGGTTGTAACAGAAAATTCGGCCATAGCCTATGTCGATGGTTTGTTATTATCAGCTACTGCACCAATTAGTATTCAAAATGTAATATTAGAGACTTTTGACAAATCCCAAGCCTTTAAAGCGGTTGCGCGCGGCGGCACAAATAGTCGCGCTGATTTCGAACTCTTGTTTGATGTTTCGCGCTTTGACGTCACCGAGCCTAGATCACGCCGCGATGGTGTTGCAAGCATTAATATAACCGCAAGATTAATCGATACCCAAACAAGGCGACCATTGGCAATTCGTCAATTTAGCGCCAATGCCGGCGCAAAGCGTGGCAGCGTTACCGAACCTGCATTGGCACTAGAAGCCGCCACCCAAAAAGTTAGCCAAGATATATTAAATTGGACATTGGAAACCGGAAGCTTGGTAAATCAACCAATCGCCGCACGCCCAGCTAAATAAAGACGCAATTCATCGCCGCGCAATCGACCACGAATTGCATTTTCATGACGCTCTTCGACAAATCGAACGATAAAACTTCTTAAGTCAATGTCCTTATCCATCGATTGCTTTAATTTGGCAATTTGACGAGGAATGGCCAAATTAGTTTGAATTCTACCTTTTTCAGGATCTCGAATATGCGCAAGCGCAAGCCGCTCTAAGACTACATTGGGAATAGCCTTATCAAGCTCTAATTCACCAATGATTTGCAGACTATGATATTTTTTCTGGCCAGTTTTTTGCTTGTCTATAGCCGAAAGCACGTCGCGCCAGTTCCAATCATTTGAACTTGAATGGGTAATCCCCGATCCACGAAAACTTGCACCGGCAAACGGATCATCGTCTGGGACTAAATCCTTTTTCTCGACCGCGGCGGGATTAATAGTGTCTATTGAAACTGATTCAGCTCTAGTGCTTCCCGTATCGCTGGTTTCAACCCCTTTCGGACGCTGATTGATAGATTC
>CAYTWK010000089.1:0-7454 GCA_964442095.1 uncultured Caulobacteraceae bacterium
GCTTCAGATTATTTTCGCCGATAGGTCAGGGTTGACCATACATCCTGTCGATACCGATTTACCAATACTAGGCCTTTTGATGAAAAAGCGCGGCGAATTGCTGGTTCTTGTGTGGTTAATAGGCCAGACAAGACTAATTGGCCGCCTTTGTTTATTTGCGACGCCAAATCAGATGAAAGTCTAATCAATGGCTTCATTAAAATATTGGCAAACACGAGATCATAGGCAGAGGCTTTGCGGATATTTGTGCGTCTTATGCCATTTGCGACATAGATTTTAACTTGTTCTTGAACTCCGTTAATTTTTGTATTCTCTCTTGCCACAGCCGCTGCACGTGCATCGATTTCAGTGCCAATAGCCTTAGCGCCAAGTTTGGCGGCTGCAATGGCTAAAACTGCGGATCCGGTCCCAACATCTAATACATTTTTTGGGCGCCTATTATCGCGCATCATCCTTTCTAATGCTAGAAGGCAACCCATTGTTGTGCCGTGATGACCGGTGCCGAATGCTTCGCCGGCATCGATTATAATTTCCTTTTTCCCAGTTCGCGATTTCGCTCTATTGTGGCTACCGACAATTCTAAACCTCCCGCCGCTTACCGGCGGAAGGCCATCAAGAGACATTTTAATCCAATCATTGTCAGGAAGAGGATTATAAATAGCGTCTAGACCCTGCACAGCTATTGCCAAAGCGCCAATACCAGTTTGCATCGCATCTTCTTCGTTGCCATATGCCTCTAGCCGAAATTGCCTGCGTTCAATTTCATGCCAAGAAATGGCGCCAAAACCGCCAACTTCCTCAAGAATTAATGCTGCTTTTTCGATTTGGGTGCGTGCGCCATTTGCCGTTAGTATAAACATTTCTTGCCTTTAGAATTTTTGGATAGAAAAAGCAATCTCACCAAATTGCACAAATTGAGCGGATCAAGGCTTTCAAATCAACTACAAGACGCCTAAATGTGAATAGAGGTAAAAATGCGCGATAACCCAAGATTATTTATAAGTGACGAATTGCAATTGTGCCAAGCGATAACGCTTTCGCACGCTCATGCGCACTATTTGAATAATGTTATGCGTCTTAATTATGTCGGCGCGGAGGTTTTAGTTTTTAATGGCAAGGACGGTTTGTGGCAGTGTGAAATAAAGGAAATCGGCAAGAAATTTTGCGTCTTGATGCCAATTTTGCAAATCAAAGAGCAATATACGCAAAAGCCTTTGACGCTCTATTTTGCCCCGATAAAGGGTGGCCGAACCGAAAGCATTATTGAAAAGGCTACAGAATTGGGCGCAACTAGGATTGTCCCTATTCTTACCGAAAGAACTATTGTTAGGTCGGTTAATATTGAAAAACTGCGCCTGATTGCTATAGAGGCGGCGGAGCAATGCGAAAGATTGAGCATTCCACAGATTGAGAATGCGATTAGTTTAGAACAATTAGTTTCGGCACCACGAGAAAATGAATTAGTTTTTTTTGCAGATGAGGCGCACCAAAACATATCAATTTTTCACGCTAATATTGCAATTGATAGGCCAGTTGGCTTATTGGTCGGTCCTGAAGGTGGATTTAGTGCAAAAGAGCGCGAATTGATTGTCGCCAATCAAAGTTTTATGGCGATTAGCCTTGGGCCGCACATATTGCGTGCTGACACTTCCTGCTTTGCCGGCCTTAGCCTCATTCAAAGCAAATGGGGCGATTGGTAGAAATGTTAGGTTTTAAAGCCATAATATTTATGTCATAGAATAATGGAATATCAAAGCAAAAGAATGAGAGACAAAATGGATAAATACGCACCAATAAAGAGCTTTGATGATCTACTTTATACTTTTCAAAAAGGCTCTAAACCAAAATCTGAATGGCGGATTGGCACCGAGCATGAAAAGTTCGGCTTTTATCACAAATCAAACCTTCCGGTTCCTTATGATGGCGAAAACGGCATTAAAGCATTATTGGATGGTATGGCAAATGACAATGCTTGGACGCCGATTGTGGAAAATGGCCATATTATCGGTTTAAAAGACGGAATGGCTTCGATAACACTTGAGCCCGGCGGCCAATTTGAACTTTCAGGCGCGCCACTTCAAAGCGTTCATGATACATGTAAAGAAATCGCCCACCACTTAAAGGCCGTCCGCGCAGTCGCCGACAAGCTCGATATAGGCTTTTTGGGTCTTGGGTTTAGTCCCCGCACCCGGCTAGAAGATACGCCAATGATGCCCAAGGGGCGCTATAATATAATGAAGGAATATATGCAAAAAGTGGGACGACTTGGTCGCCAAATGATGTTCCGCTCTTGCACTGTGCAGGTAAATTTGGACTATTCATCTGAAGCCGATATGCGCCAAAAATACCATGCATCAATGGCGCTTCAGCCAATTGCTACAGCATTATTTGCCAATTCGCCGTTTGCTGAGGGTCGCCTCAATGGGTATCAATCATATCGTGCACAAGTTTGGACTGATACTGACCCAGACCGCACCGGGATTTTGCCATTCGCATTTAAAGAGGATTTCGGTTTTGCCGATTACGCCAATTATGCGCTTGACGTGCCAATGTATTTTGTCAAGCGTGGCGATGTTTATCATGATGTTTCAGGCCTCAGCTTTCGCGACTTTATGGCCGGAAAACTAAAGGGTTTTGAAGGCGAATTGCCAACCCAAAGTGATTGGGAAGATCATTTGACGACCTTATTCCCAGAAGTTAGGTTAAAATCTTTCTTGGAAATGCGCGGTGCCGATGGCGGTCCTTGGTCAAAATTATGTGCGCTGCCTGCGCTTTTTGTAGGCCTTTTATATGATCAAAGCGCACTAGATGCTGCTTCTGATTTGGTCCGCGATTGGGATTATGCCGATGTCGAAGGGCTGCGTAGGGCGGTTCCTTTCCTTGGCCTTGAAGCGAAAATTCGTGGGTTTAAGGTTCAAGATATTGCAAAGGAAATGCTTGCGATTGCCCGAAGCGGTCTGAATTCGCGCGCTATGCTAAACTCTTCAGGCGACAATGAAACTGGATTTTTGAGCGATTTGGACGAAATTGCACAATCGGGACGAACTCAGGCCCAAAGACTGCGCGAACTTTTCGAAACTGAATGGCATGGCGATATAAATAAAGTTTTTGAAAACTGCGCTTATTAGGTCGAGGCTCTATTAATTCCGGCCACTTTGATTTGCAACGCCGCTCATATTTTCGCGCCGCGCGGCATTAACTCTTGCAACTTGGGCATTAAATTGGGCCAAAGCTTCGCCATTTAAGGGCTGGCCAGCAGGAATATTTGCCGAAGATGGGTTAATCGCAACGCCGTCTTTTCGGGTTTCATAATGCAAATGTGGCCCAGTTGAGCGCCCCGTATTCCCACTTAGCGCGATTACTTGGCCTTGGCGCACTCTATCGCCAACTCTTAGTCCTGAGGCAAAACTCGAAAGGTGCGCATATCTAGTTAACCAGCCACCGGCATGTTCAACGTCAACAACATTGCCATAACCGCCCATTCTGCCAACGCGCGAAACAACACCATCACCTGCAGTCATAACTGGCGTGCCAATAGGAACGCCAAAATCAATACCTTCGTGCATTCTGCTATAGCCGGTGATTGGATGAATCCTTCGGCCGAATCCCGAAGTTAGACGAGCGCCACTGACGGGGTTTTTCATCAGAAATTTTCGCGAGGAGCGACCAGTGGCATCATACCATCCAGATATACCGCCATTTGGCTGAAAGCGATAAACTACGACAGTGCGACCAGTAAGTGTCGTAATTGATGCAAAAATTGGTTCACCCTCTCGCACAACAGCGCCGCGCGCATCTGAAACCCTTTCATACATTAATTCAAACGAGGAACCGGGGCCAATTTCGCGCTCAAAGTCAACATCAAAGGCAAAGGCATCAGCAAGGCTTTCGGCTGCCCTATCTGGTGCACCTTGTTCGCGAACGCTCGGCACTAGGCCATTTTCACCAATCACCCCGGCCACGCGTAAAATGCGCCTTTGCATTGTGGTTTGTAATTCGCGCGCCCGATATGTTCCGTCTAAGGTTCTGGTCACCGTAATTGATCTTGATGAACCACTTGCGAGTGTAAAGCCCAAAAGTCTTTTTGTATTTCCGTCTTTGCGCAAAAACACGGTTAATTGATCGTCGCGTTTTATGTCATCTGTATCAATCGTGCGCGCCAAAGCTCTCTGCGCCGCTGCTGCATCGCCCGAATTCGCGCCAATTCGAACTAAAGCGGCAACAATGTTTTCGGCTGGACCAATTGAAACGGTTCGCCGTTCGATTGCGTTCTGTTCGGCTGCTTGTGGCTCATTAGTAATTGTTTGCGCAATAATTTTTGCAGGGAAAACTCCGCAAATAATGAAAACTAGCATAAAACAAGCCAGTCGATACACACTAAAGATGCATTTTTCCGGAATCGCATCGGATAAATTTGCTGTCCTAATGGGTGACTTCAAAATTGGCCCCTGGCAAAAAGGCTTAATGACAAGCCGTTAAATGCTAATAGTTTATAATAATATTAGTTGCGTATTAAAATAAGGTTTTCAAAAAATAATGCGTTTACTTCGCTATTGTTAATTACGGATTACCTTAATACACAGGCAATTTATTAACGGCAAGTTTCAAAACCTTAATTCTCCTTGGTTTATTTGGTCGCCATTTGGTGAATTGGAGCTAATAATGCAGCCAATTCGACGTCAATAATAGCCAAGCCAAAAGATTCTTGGTAGCAAGAATTATGACTTTAGACGAAAATCAAAAAGTTCAGTTGGACGAAAATTTCGTAGCCGATGAGAATGTGCTAAACTCAATAGCCACCAAAAAGCCAAGGCGAATTAGGTGGGGCATTGGGGCTACATTAATCTTTGGCGGCATTTTGGGCGCTTTATGGCTTGGCCGGTCGCAAGTGTCGCAAAATGCTATTGTGTGGGCTCTTGCAAGCAAAGGCGTGGCGAGCAGTATTGAAATCAAGAATATTGGCCCAAATGGTCTAGAGTTTGAAAGCTTTCGGATAGGTAAAAAGGGCCAAGAAACTATTATTGCCAAGCATGGATTAATTGATTGGCATTATGAATTTGGAACAAATGGCCTTGTAATTGATAATATTGTGGCCACAGATCTTTTTGGAAATTTCGCGATTTCAAAGAAAGGTTTTGATTTTAAAGATCTATCTCCGCTCTTAAAGCCATCTACAGGCGCAAAGCCGATAATTATAAAGAACATCGATATCCAAAGCGCCAAGGTTTTTATAGATAGCGAATATGGGCCTTTAAGGGCGCATTTTGACATGAAGGGTAGTCAGTCAAATGGCTTCAAAGGCTTGGCTCAAATATTTTTGCCGCAGCAATTTTTATTAAATAGGAGCTATTATGAAAAACCAATATTCCTTGGCTTTGGAACCGGCGGATTTGTCAAAAATAGGCCGAGCTTTATCGGAATATCGGCGAAAATAGATGAACATAGTTTTGTCGGCGGTAGTTTAGTTCCCGAGCTAGAGGCACAAAAAGTTTCCGGCAATATAGATGCATCGATAATTATTTCGCCAAAAGGTGATAGTGAAAGTAATCTATATTTCAATTTATATCCATCAAGGTTGCGCTTCTCGCGGTTAAGCCCTTCAGATGGCATAGATTTCTTAAGCGGCGATATTGCAATCGAAAAATTATATTGGAATCCAAATCAAAATTTTGCTTCCAATAGCATCATTGCTCTAAATGGTGATTTCGATGTTGCCGTCAGTAATTTTGCAGAATCTTCTGTGGAAAATTCGCGCGGAAAATTTGAAATTGCCCGCGCTAAAGATGGCACATCATTCGCCAGTATTGTTTCAAAGATTAGCGCGATCCGCGGACCAATTAATGCCGCGCAAAGCAATTTAGACCTCAAAATTAATACTAAAATTCCACGCATAGACGAATTTTCAAAGGTCGATATTGCTGGGCGAATGGCTATAAGCGGCGATTTTGGTTCGCTAAACCTGATTGCCAATGCGCGCGATAGTCTGCGCCATTTTGGGTTTGAAGATTTTGCAAATAATTTTGGTATTAATCTTCAGGCGGAATTCAAGAAAAGCCAAGACAAATTATGGCTGGGCCTTGCTATGCCAATTTCAATAAACGGGTCTGGCAATAGCAAAATCACTTTTTCGCCTTTAAAGACTTCGGCCGATAAATGGCAAAATGGACTAGAGTTTCGCCAAAAAGATGGCCAATGGCAAATGTATGCTTTATTCAATGGCGATTTGAATGGCGCCAATAATGAAGCCGCACGTTTTAATGCCTTCATTAATGCATTTGAAATAAGCCAGAATAATTTATCGGCGCAATTGAGGGGTATAGATATCGCTAATTTGCCTTTGCATGAGGGTTTTCTATCAGGCCAAATTCGCAATTTCAACTTTGCTAAAGGCGAACAAGGGCGAAGTGGAAGTATTGATGGCAATTTTATCCTAAGCCAAACCGGAAAGATACGTCTCGCGCCGAGCAAATTGAACCTTATCGCAAGTATGCACAATAATTCAGGGAAATTATCGCTCTCCGGCGCACTAAAGGACTTTTCTGGATTTGGCGCAAGATTTGACAATTCGAAATTAGATATTGCGGGCGATTTTCGCATGATTGGCGCAGGCAAGGCCGAAAGAATAATTGGCGCGCTTAATTTTTCTAATCAGACTGGAAATTTTGGCGCTCAAAATAGTATAAAAGCGCAAACCCTCAGCTTAAATGGCTATGTGGATTTTGACGCGCCTCTTGGATTTAAAATTGGTAAATATGCAAATAATAATTTTACAATAGATTCCAAGTCGCTCGCAATTAATGCGGGCCTAATAAATTTTGATCAATATATTGCCAAGGATATTAATCTAAATAGCCAATTTAGTATGCGCGGCAATTTCGCCCGAGAAGGTAAAGCTAGCTTTATTGCAGATATCAATAATCTGAATGCGCGGGCAAAAAGATTAGACGGACCCCAAATTAATGGAAATAACTTTCAAGTTTTTGGCAATGCTAGTCTTATAAATGATGCCAATAAATTGCAAATAATTGGCAATGATTGCCTTGAATATTCGCTCGATAATTTGCGATTGGCCGCCAATAATATTTCAAAGACAAATGGTAATATATGCCCGGATAAGGAAAAACGCTTCGCACAAATTTCAAACGGCAATTTAGAATTATTTTCGCAAATTGATACTGATAATTTTAAATTGCAAATGGGCGATTTGCAAAATGGCCAATCGCTTGAACTCGGCAAAGTAAATGCCAAATTTTCGCCGCGTAAGAATGGCTCAATTGGCATAGATATTGACACCAATAAATTTGCATTTCGCTTTAAAAGCGGACCTGAAACATGGGCAACAATTTATTCCACTGGCGCGCAAATTGATGTTAATTCCAGTAAAGGTGCGAATGACTTTGTAATTACACTCGATGACCTTGTAACAAGGGATTTGCCGGTTTTGGCCAAAGGCG
>CAYTWK010000090.1:0-7019 GCA_964442095.1 uncultured Caulobacteraceae bacterium
AAGCATCTCCTGATTTAGTCGGCGAAGGTAGAGCCGCCTTTTGCGTAGATTGTTTATTTGGCTCAGGTCTAGCTGGTGTTGGCTTCGCTATAGCTTGTTGGCCTTTGGGTGCTATTGGGGGCGGCGTGTTTGTTTTTGGAACCGGTTGCGATTTTGCAACTGGCGCTGGATTAGGTGGAGCAATTGGCATTGGTGGCGGCTCAGCATATGGGGTGTCCAATGGCTCACTGGTGGGATCTTCTTCGCTAATCTGGGCCTGTTCTTGATTGGTTTCTGTTGGCTTTTCAATTTCAGCATCTGGTCCGATTGCGCTCGCAGTGGCCGCAATTATATCAACCGAAATTGATGGGCTAGTGTCGGTCAGTGGCGACGGCTTCCAAGTAAAAATGGCAAACAAAGCCACCAGACCATGAAGGCCTATTGAAAGTGTCCATGCCAATGGCGTGCTTTTGTTCATCAGCAATCATTTTGCCTGCGATTGGGTTGCAGGATCTGTTACAAGGCCAAGATTTCGATAACCCGCCGCATTAATCCGCGCCATAACTTGCATTACAACGCCATAATCGGCATTGGCGTCACCGCGAATGAATATGCGCCGCTCAGGGCGGTTTTGCGAAAGCGCGTTTACTCTATCTAATAAATCTTCAAAAAGGACTGGATCCTGTTGAAGAAAAATCTTTCCATCATTAAGAATTGTTATGGAAAGCGGCTCTTGATCATTTTCAAGCGACTTAGCTTCGGTTTTGGGTAAATCAACTGGCACACCAACCGTTAAAAGTGGTGCTGCGACCATAAAAATAATAAGTAGAACCAACACCACGTCCACAAAGGGCGTAATATTGATTTCACCAATCTGCCTGCGGTGGCGACCGCGGCGCCGCTTTATTGCTTGCATTGCCATTAGCTTTGCTCTCCGAAGCGGCGAGAGGTGCGCGCAATTACATCGTCTATCAATACTTCGATGCGGGTGGCATATCTATCAAGATTACCTACTAGCCAATTGTAAAAAATGACCGCTGGAATTGCCGCCACAAGACCAAGCGCAGTAGCAAACAAAGCTTCAGCAATACCAGGGGCAACAACTGCAAGATTGGTATCATGGCTTGCTGCGATAGCGCGAAACGAATTCAGAATACCCCAGACTGTGCCAAATAGGCCAATAAAAGTCGCCGACGACCCAATTGTTGCCAGAATACCAAGCCCACGCTCGGCCTTGGTTAGTTCGCGTGACATTTGAGCGTTCATCACACGCTCCATGCGCTCTATCGCAAGGCTTGCACCACTTTCACTTAATGCACCGCCGCGCCTTGCCGCGCGCGCCTCGGCTAGGCCCATTGCAATTATTCTTGCAGTTGGATCACCTGCCCTTCCGGCTTCATCGATAATTTCATTAGCCCTAGCCTCGCCCAGTGCGTTTTCTACAAAGCGTGCACTTTTTTCAAGCTTTCTGATTTGCGACCATTTATCAAATGCAACAGCCAAAGACCAAACAGATGTGGCCGCTAGACCAATCATAACCAATTTGACAATCAAATCTGCCTTTAGGAATAATTCTAAAAACGAAAACTGATCTATAGTTGGTGCGCCCATAATTCTATCCTTAAACTTGATCCACAATTATCCAATTCGTGCAGAGCTGATTTGACATTTTCAACTATGAATTGGGCTTCATTGTGGCATTTCTGGTTAATATTGCGTTTCTTTTGTCTGCCGATTGCAAAAATCTTTAGTTTCTAGGCATAAATGACTGCAATTTAACCATTGATTGAAACTAACCTAATTGGCATTGAAAAATGAAACCCAGAGGAAATATCATGACGATAGAAACAATTTCACAAGCTAAATGCTTTGATGGCACCCAATATATTTTTGCCCATAATTCAGCGCAAACTAAAACCAAAATGCGTTTTGCGGCCTATGTTCCGGATTTGGCAAATACAAAAGAATTGCCCGTCGTATATTTTTTATCTGGACTTACTTGCACCGAAGAAAACTTCACCCATAAAGCGGGCGCACAAAGAATTGCTTCTAGTTTGGGTCTTATCCTAATAATGCCAGATACATCTCCGCGCGGTGAAAATGTGCCCGATGATAGTGCTGGAGCATATGATTTTGGATTAGGGGCTGGATTTTATGTTGATGCGACCGTCGCCCCATTTGCCGAGAATTACCGAATGCGCTCTTATATTGAAAAAGAATTGCCCGAATTAATCGCCTCCAGCCTCAATATTGATAAAGGCCGCGCCGCAATCATGGGTCATTCAATGGGTGGACATGGTGCGCTTACGATTGCTTTGCGCAATCCAAATATGTTTAAATCGGTTTCAGCATTTGCGCCAATTTCTTCACCAATAAATTGCCCATGGGGGCAAAAGGCTTTGACGGGATATTTGGGTCCAAATAATGGCCAATGGCGCGAATATGACGCATGCGCTTTGCTCGAAGATGGTTATTCACTACCACCATGCCTTATTGACCAAGGCATGAGCGATAATTTCCTTTTTGAGCAATTGAAACCAGAATTATTGGAAGCAGCAGCCCAAAAGGCCAATGCCCCATTGGAGCTGCGCAGGCAAGCTGGCTATGATCATTCCTATTATTTTATTTCAACTTTTGTTGAGGAGCATTTATTGTTCCACGCGCGCCATCTACAATAGCTGGCTTGATTGGACCGCATGGTGAGGTTTTACCACGGCCATTAGGCCCCCAACGTCTAAAAGAGCGGCTATCTATGTGAAATCGTGTCTTATTATAAAACCCAAGGCCGATTTTGTTTTCTTCGCCAAACTCATCATGGATTTTGCAAACCGCCTTTATTAGGTCTTTGCGGGTAATATCGCTTTTGGGAATAAGATCGAGCGCGAAATATTTTGCATGCGCGCTTCCAGGGGCACCACCTGCACATCGATTTAAAACCGGATTTCTATAGCCCGACGCCGCCTCTAAGGGTCCAATTTTTGGGATAATATAATTTTTGGTAAAGCGCAAAGTGCCGGCGATATTGGGCCAATATTTCTGCGGCGGCAAAGCAAAGGCGCTTTGGTTACATTCGCCAGCCATGCTCGCGGTGCGCAAAATCTGATAGGTTGGAATTACACCATAAACTTTTTCTCGTCTAAGAAATTGCTCAAAATAGGCGATGCCAACATCGCGTAAAGGCGTTTGACTGCGCCAAGAATTATAGGCAGCATATGAAAAAATATCGCTCGCGGGCTGGGTTTGAGCCGGAATAGAAATAAGACCGCACACTATAAAGGCACAAAATATAAATCGCTTTAGAGCCATTATTCATTCCAATCCGAATGACATTTAATGCATTTAAGACAATATTCAAAATTAAAAAAGCGCTTGGTGTTGCATGCAAACCCGCGTCAAATAGTAATTAAAACGCTTTGCCCGTTAATTTCTCTAAGGCCTATTTTTGTATCATAGGCTAAAGCCAAGTTTTCATCGCTTAAAACTTTGTGTTTTGCACCAGCATCTATTATGGTGCCGTCCTTCATTAAAACAAACTCGTCACCAAGGCGCGCAGCCATTTCAATATCATGAGCAACTATAAGCGCGCCGCCTCCATTTTGCGCAAAATCTTTCAAGAGATTAAACAATATCAATTGATGCTTTATATCCAAACTATTGAATGGTTCATCAGCAAAAATATATTCTGGTTCTCCCGCCAATACCCTCGCTATTAGGCAAAGCGAAACTTCGCCACCTGAAATTTCGTGAATATTTTTTCCGTAAAGATGCGCGATACCCAAGCGCTCCATTGCCGCCATTATTGCAATTTTATCTTTTGCCTTATTAGTTTGCCCCAAATTTTGAATTGGCATTCGCCCAAGCTCTATTAGGTCTTGTGTTTTCATATTCCATTCCGGATTTATTGTTTGCGCGAGATAGCCGATCTTTGAGGCGCGCTTCGTGAGGCTGTAATTTAACAAATCCTCATTATCGAGTTTGATTTTTCCTTTTTCAAACTTGGTAAGGCCGAGTGCCGCGCGCAAAAGGCTCGTCTTGCCGGCGCCATTTGCACCAAGCAAAACTGTGATCTTCGACTTTTCAATCCTTAGATTTATATTGTCCAAAATCTTCTTTTCGCCAAAGGCTTTGGATAGATTATTTATTTCGATATTCATTATCTTACCGCCGCCGATTTCAATTTCAAAAGCAAATAAAGAAAAAATGGCGCGCCCAATAGCGTCATTACAACGCCTAATTTTACTTCGCCCCCAAGCCATAAAAAGCGCACAATTATATCTGCAAATACTGTAAATGCGCCACCAAACAAAAAGCACGGCAATAATAATTTACGCGGATTATTATCAAATATAGGACGTATTAAATGCGGAACCACTAAACCAACAAATGAAATTATTCCGCAAATCGAGGATATTGCGCCAACAATAATGCCAACACCCAAAAGTATTTTCAAACGAAGAGCCGCAACATCTACCCCTAGGCTCTGGGCGGTTTCGTCTCCCAAACTAAAGGCGGATATAGCCCGATTTAGGCTAAATAAAATTATCGATCCTATTATTATCAAAGGCGCGCCAATAAATATTTCATTGTTTGATACATCACTAAAGCCGCCAATTTGCCAATCTATCATTTCTGATAGAGCATAAGGATTTGGCGCCAAGCTAAGGAATAATGCTATTAATCCACCAGCAATTGATGATAAAATAACGCCAGATAAAATGAAAATAATTGTTCCGCCATTTTGGGCCAAGACCAATAAAATTAGTAGTGAACATATCGCCAATACAATGCCAAACACTGGCACAATCCAAAAACCGATTGCACTAAGGCCAAAATAAATAGCAATTATTGCGCCCATAGATGCAAAGGCGGAAATCCCTAAAACGCCGCTATCGGCCAGAGGATTTCGCAAATAAGTCTGTAGAACTGCGCCGCTTAATGCAAGGCCACCACCAGAGAGTATCGCCATTAAAGTGCGCGGCAAACGAATTTCCAAAAGCACAATTTTTGCCGCATCGGATAATTCGGCTTTGCTAAGAATACTAAAAAG
Source organism: uncultured Caulobacteraceae bacterium (assembly GCA_964442095.1). Taxonomy (GTDB): domain Bacteria; phylum Pseudomonadota; class Alphaproteobacteria; order Caulobacterales; family Aquidulcibacteraceae; genus Pseudaquidulcibacter. The sequence continues at coordinate 5,027 of CAYTWK010000090.1, forward strand.
GTCAAAATTAACTGCACCAACCATTAAGGACAAAAGCGCCCCCAAGAGCAAAACTAGCAGCAAAATTATATTTTTAAAAAGATAATTATCCATTGTCATATTCTCTGCGGATTTGCTTTAGATGATTAGCAAGATCAATAATTACTGGGCCGCCGCAATAGGCATACTGGCTTGGAAAGCTTGCAAATTTTATTCCCAATTGTTTGGCATTGAATGCCTTGTGGTTCATTGCCTTTTGCGATGGCGCACCATTTGCAGAACCAGTCGCTATTATCAATAATTCGGGCGGATTGGCGATTATTTGTTCGCTATTGACCTTTCCCCAATTACCAATATTAAAATCACGCGCCATATTATGAAATCCGGCGCGGCTCATTAAATCATCGATTAGCGTATTTTCACCTGCGCTAAATCCGCCTTGAAATAATATAAGAGCCCGAACAGGTCTTTGCTTTGCCGGAATAATGGCCTCTCTTATGCGATTATTCAAATTTGTGGCTCGCGCTTTTTGCCCCAATGCCGCACCTGCCATATCAACCAATTTCATTGCCTCTTCGGCACTATTCGGCACACCAAACCAATAAGTCTTTATGTTTAGAGTTTTTGAAATATCCCCTATTAACGGTTTCTCAACTGGGCTTTGAAAAAGAATGTCAGGTCTTTCTTTAAGAATCTCCTCGGCGCTGGCGTGATTTATTGGTATATCGCGCACATTTTCATATATGGGTGATGTAAATCTATCCCGAGCATAGTGGGACAAGGAAACAATTTGTTCTTTATCCGCTAGCGCATATAATAAATGATCTGCACATGCATTAATCGACATCGCGCGCTGTAATGCGCTTTTGGCTGGTGTGCTCTTAGGAATATTATCCGCGATACTGCAGCCTAAGAGCACCATCAAAAGCGCAATTGCCGATAGTTTTTTGCTCCATTGTGTTTTGGGCAAATTAATCAAAACCTTGCCCTTATTCCAAGATTAAAAGTTCGTGGCATTGTCCCATAATTTTTTACATTTTGATATTTTCTATCAAACAAATTTTCTATTCGGGCATATAAATCATAATTTTCTTTGATTTTCAGATTAGCATGCAAACCAAAAAGCTCATAATTTTTTAAGCGATTAAAATTGCCCGCATCATCAAATCTCGCCCCAATATAATTATAATTTATAGAAGCAAAAAAGCGTGAGTTAAAACTATAAGAAATATCAATATTGGCGCTATTTTTTGGCCGCCTTGCTAGCGCATTTCCAAAATTTGCCGCATTCGGGGTTTTATTCAGAGCTTCTAGATAGGTGTAATTGGCATCGATAGAAAATCCAGCGCGCTTAAAATTGCTTTCAAATTCATAACCGGCGGCTTCGGTCAATTTGATATTATCGTAAAACCCAAACGGCCGAATAGAGCATAATGGCACAGAACTTCCAAAGCAGGAAAAAAAATCAATTTGGTCTTCGCTTTGCCGCTTAAAGCCAATAATAGAAACCTTCCAGTCCGGGGTTAGTTTGTGGCTAAGGCCCAATTCAAGCGCTTTAGCTAATTCGGGTCTAAGCTCTAGGTTTCCATAATCAGAATAAATTTGAAAAAGACTAGGTGCCTTAAAGCCTTCGCCATAATTCACATGAAACCGGCTATTGCTGCCAATTGGCGAAAAAGCGATACTAGTGCGTAAAGTAGTATTTTCACCAAAAACTGAATGATTATCAAGCCTGCTTCCAAAGGTAAAAAATACTCCTTTTGGATTGTTATATTGAAACTCTGCATAAATACTATCAATTGTCGATTTTGCGCGCGCACTATTTGGATTGGGGTCCCATGCGGCTGGCGATCTTGCACTATAATCTTGGGAATTGGAAAGCGCACCAAAAACCAGATCTAGCGAATTTGTCAAAAATAAATTGCCTAAATACTCATAAGATATGTTTTGGCTGTTTGCTATATAATTTACTTGTGGAACGCTTGTTTGATCAAAATTGCGCCTTTTGGATTGG
>CAYTWK010000090.1:7029-7335 GCA_964442095.1 uncultured Caulobacteraceae bacterium
GAAAACTCACTTTTAAGTTTATCATCAAAACCAGATGACTTAATCCCAAAATATAAATTCGCTTGCTCTGTCTTATTAAATTCTTGCGTATCAGAAAATGTGTAAAAAGGCGCAGGAAAGCCATCAAAATCAGCGCTTGCATTTATATAATTGGCACGAAGATTTAGTGCTAGCCCGTCATTTATATCATAACCAATAGCGCCATTAATCCCGTAATTTTTTGCGCCATCACTTTCAATTCCGCCGATAGATTTGGCCTTCGCTGAAATGCCATCGGTCTTGAAATCATGCGCGGCTAGTGAATAA
>CAYTWK010000091.1:0-7328 GCA_964442095.1 uncultured Caulobacteraceae bacterium
AGTAGAGACCGGGTTTTGGCTTAGGCTAAAGCACCTTCTTTTTTGGGTTGCGGCCTGCGTATCCAACTTATAATTATTCATGATAGATTTTATTGCGCTATCTAATTGGGTTTGGAGGCATAGGATGCGGAGAACGTTGAATGATAGCATTTGATAGCTATTTTTAGCTAAATAATGGAGGGAAATTATCGACCAATTTTAATTAAAAGATTGAATTAATTAAATATTTTGGCTGAAAAATGTGGAAATTCGCATCTATCAATTAAATTGAACGAACCTGTGGTCTATTTCTTCGCGCCAGCGCCCCATTTGGGGATTGCGGCTTCTAATTGGGCGGCATCATAAAAATCTTCCCATGCGATTGCGATTAATTGGTGATTATATCCGCCAATTGAATGTTTGCGTTTTGCGACCACGCGGCCACCCAAATCTTCGCAAAATCTGCGGCCAATTCCGTTTTCAGAATTAAGCCAAACGCCGCCTGAAAACATGCCGCGTGAAATAAGCCAGCGCGCACACGCAAGCATTAGGGCTTTGCCTAAGCCAAACCCTTGATGGGCGCTTTCAACATAAAGATTGAATAATTCGCCTTGGCCCAATTGCTTCTGCGAACGTGGCTTGGCGGCGCCGCAATTGGCAAAGCCGACAATATCGCCCAAATCGTTTTCGACAATGAAAATCGCTCTATCAGCATCGGTAATCTGCTCAACAAATTCGCCGCGCCATTTTTTATTGGCCTTGCTTAGATTATTTTGCCTGATTAATTCGGCGGGTAGAATTCCCTGATTGGCATCACTATAGCATTTGAGGTAGATAGCCGCCAAAGCCCCAAGGTCACTAATACTGGCATTTCGCAAAATGAACTTCATGATACATGCCTTTTGGGCGAAAAAAATCCCAATTTGGCAGCTTTTACAAAATGTGCAAGCTGATAGCGGCATATTATTGTATTTTGAGTTAATGAAGTATGAATAACCTATAGTTGTTGGCGCGGTTTTTTGCGCTTTTGGGCGAAAAAATCCTTTAATATAGCGCTACATTCCTCACTTAAGATGCCCGAAACTATTTCGGGGCGATGGTGACAATTCGCGCTTTCATAAAACTTTACGCCATTTTCAACTGCCCCGCCTTTGGCATCTTGTGCGCCATAAACCAAGCGGGCAATCCTTGCGTGCGAAATCGCGCCGGCGCACATTGTGCATGGCTCGAGGGTTACATAAAGCGTTAGATTTGGCACTAGGCGATAATTCGTGAGTTTTTGGGCTGCTTCCCTGAGCGCAACGATTTCCGCATGCGCACATGGATCATGGGTCTTAATTGGTGCATTAAACCCACTGGCGATTATTTTGCCAGTTTCATCAATGATTATTGCGCCGATTGGCACTTCGCCTTTTGTTTGGGCAATACGCGCCTGCTCGAGTGCTAGAGCCATATATTTTTCATCTTGTAGCATGCTTTATCTTTTAGCTAAGATAGTTTAAATGTCCATAGAACGCCCGTGAGGGGTGCAAGCTCTTGGGATAGACAATGACAATAAATACCACAAAATCAGAATTTGAAGGCGAGCGGATCGCAAAAGCAATGGCGCGCGCAGGCTATTGTTCACGCCGCGAAGCTGAACGCTGGATTGAAGAAGGCCGCGTTAGCGTTAATGGGGCAAAGATTGATAGCCCAGCACTCAATGTTACCTCCAAGGACATTATCGCTATTGATGGCAAGACGATGAATGAAAAGCCGCAAACACGGCTCTTTATTTATCATAAGCCAACCGGCCTTGTGACTACGCATTCAGACCCTGAAGGCCGCGCAACAGTATTCGAAAATCTACCGCGTGAGCTGGGCCGCCTTATTTCGGTTGGCCGGCTTGACTTAACCTCCGAAGGGCTTTTGCTTTTGACTAATGATGGCGGGCTTGCGCGTCTTTTGGAATTGCCATCAACAGGATTTACGCGATCTTATCGGGCGCGCGCATTTGGGCAAATAACCCAGGAGGAATTGTCAAAGCTTGAAGACGGCATCACAGTCGATGGCGTTCGCTATGGCGCAATCGAGGCCATATTAGAGCGCGGTGAAAGTGCAAATGCATGGATACGGCTTTCTTTGAAAGAGGGTAAAAACCGCAAAATCCGTAAGGTTTTGGCGGCGCTTGGTTTAACGGTGAACAGGCTTATTCGCACCAATTATGGCCCGTTTGAGCTTGGGAATTTGCCGCGCGGCGAAATTACCGAAGTATCGCGGGCTTCGCTTAAAAGGCTTATGGCGCAATTAGAGGCTATGGAAAGACCAAAGCCTAATTATCCTCTACGTTCTGGGAAATCCTCGGGCCAAAGGCGTTTTGCAAATAAAATCGCGCCCAAAAAGGCGACGAAATAAATTACACCGCTAAGATATCCTAATGGATCTTCGCTTCCAGAATTATCTAATACGCCAATTATAACTAAAATAATGAAATTATTCGCGATATGGGCGCCAATTGCAGCCTCTATACCACCACAAATATTAGTGCCTATTTGAAAGGCCAGCCCCATCATAAAGATGGTAAAAATAGTGCTAAATGGCACAGTCTTTCCAATATGGCCTGCGCAAAACAAAACAGACACAATGATGGTCGCTAGAATCATATTGGCGCCGGTTCGCCGCACATGTTGCATTAGGAAGCCGCGAAAAAATATTTCTTCAAAACCTGCTTGGAAAATTATGAAAAAGGCATAAACGGCGGTCAATAAAAGGAATTTTTCCAACCCATACATGCCAATTCTATCAATCGATTCTGGCAATTTTGATGGAAGGTTAAATAAATTTGCAAAAGCGGATAGGAAAACGAAATTAATCGCAATTGCTATGATGGCAGCCAATACCCCAATTAAAACCAATTTCGGGCGAAATCTTGAAGCGCTGAACAGCGTTAATATAGAAAGATTTTGGACATATTTGCGATAGGCCAAAACAACCAAAAGCGGGACTATAAAGCCAAGGCCAATTATCAAAGTCGCAAATTGCAATTCTGCTTCAAATGTTGGGTTTTCTGTTGGGGTTTCAAGTGGGACATTTAGGATAATCAATAGAAAGCCAAAAATTACGGTTTGCGTTCCTAAAAATAATAAAATCGCGCCGATTGTTGTTAAAATGCCTAGCCACCATTTTTGTGGATAATTGTCTTTTAGAATATCTTCAAATTTATTCATTTTGGTTTTTACTTTCGGCGATTTCTATTAGCCCATCTATTATTGGCTCTTTGTCTAATTCTATAGAGCGGGGGCGATTTACGCGCAATAATGTTAGCACATCTACCCGATTTGCACCTGCGCGTTTTAAAGTTCGTGCGCACGCGCGAACAGTTGCACCGGTAGTAAAGACATCATCAATTAATAGAATATTTTTGCCCATAATTGGCTTTTTTGTAGCAAATGCTCCGCCCATATTTCGCCGCCTGCCAATGAAGCTTTTGCCATTTTGGCTTTCGGTTTTTCGCCTTCGCACTAGGGTATCGGGGCACCATGGCTTTTGCATTAGCTTCGATAATTCTTGAGATAACCATGCCGATTGATTAAAACCGCGCGAAAAAAGCCGCGTCCAATGAAGCGGAACTGGAATAATCAAATCGATATTTTCAAAATCAAAGGAGGCTTCTTTCATTAGATTGGCCATTAATTTAGCGCCGTCTTTCCGTCCCGCATGTTTAAGCGCAAGAATTAAAGGCTTTGAATACTCATCATAAATTAATGGCGCGCGCGCACTATCAAAAATTGGCTTTTCGGCAATGCATGCGGCACATAAAACATCAGGCGCGAAACTATCTTCAAGTGGAATGCCGCAGCACGAGCATTTTGATCCAGATATGAAATTGAGTTCTTGCCACTTCTCAAACTCTATAGTTCCTTGGCGTTCAACTAGTGCCTCGCTAAGGAGGGATCTAGGCGGCCAAATAAGGTCAGCAGTTTTACGCAATATTGCTTTAAAGGTGCGGCCAGCAGCACTGCCATAGTATGCATTAGGGCGATTGGCATTATCGCGGTTTGGGCTATTATTGAAAAAGGGCGGCTTATTAAATGATGAAAACGGCATATCCGATATTGTTTGATACTTCGCAATTTCTCAAGCGAAGACGTATCCAATTGCTGCAAAAACCTTTGGCCAAGAATCCTTGGTTTCTCCATGAATTTGCCGCAGATGGAATAGTGCAGTCAATTTTTCCTATAAAGCGCGATTTTGAAACTGCCATTGAACTCTTTGCGGGAAATGGTGATTTGAAACGCCTTTTAAAGGCAGAAGGTCTATTGGGCGCTGATGCAAAAATTAAAGACTTAATCGAATATGAGCCATCGCTTGGAAAAGACAAAGCAAATCTAAACTGTATCAGCGAAATCGAAAGCATGCCGCTTAGGGGCGAAAAATACGATTTGATAATGTCAAGCAATGGCCTTAATTGGGTTAATAATTTGCCGCAATTCCTTATTGATATTAGAAATAGCCTAAACGAGGGTGGGGCATTTTTCGCGAGTTTCATTGGCGGTAATAGCCTAAATGAGCTCCGCCAAGCTTTTTTGATTGCTGAAAGCGAATTATTGGACAGCGTGTCCATGCGGGTTTCACCAATGATAGAATTGGAATCGAGTGTTAAATTATTGTCCAAGGCTGGATTCAAAGAGCCAGTAAGCTCCGTTGAAACCCTATCTGTGCGCTATGACAATATGTTTTCCCTGGTGCGCGATATTAAATCTATGGGCGAAGCTGCGGCATTTTTTGAAAAATCTGGGCCACTAAACCGAAAAATTATTGCCCGTGCCGCGACAATTTACCAAGAAAGATTTGCAGATAATGATGGTCGCGTGCGGGCAACATTTGATATAATTAGCGTAAATGGATGGCGTTAATCATTTTGCGCTAAACTCAAAGTGTTGCCCAAATTGACAAATCATTGATATTGAAAGCCTATGAAAAATAAACCCTTGAGCTTTGCTAAGGCTGCGCAAATAAAGCCGCGCCGCGCAAGGAAGATAGGGCAATCCCATGGATTGAATAATCTTTCAATTGAGCCTCAAGAAAACATAATTTTGAAACACTTGAATATTGGCGTTGATTGGTTCGATGGAAAAGATCGCCCCGAACCTTGGATTTGGGCATCGGCGTTTACAATTCATCTTTTTATTGTGGCCATATTTATTTCGGTGCCACCAATGGAATTTAAAGATCGCCAAACATTTGGGGTGGAAATAATTATACCACCTGAAACACAAGAGCCGCCAAAGCCCGAAGAAACACCGATTGTGCCGCCAACTGAGCCTAAGCTTCAAAAGCAAGTGACCCAAGAGAAGCTCTCAGAAACAAGTGAAGAATCTACGCCGGCAGAAATTGAACCCGAGCAAACCAAGTTGCCTTCAGAAGTGCAAATTGCACAGCCTCAAGAAGTTCAAAAGCTAGAAGAGATAAAGCCGAAACAGGTTTTAGCAAATTCAAAAATCAATAGCAAAACCACTCCAATTAATGAAATCAAAACCCCATTAATTGAAGAGAATATAGAAGAAGAAATTGAAGAAATTAGAACACCTGAACCAGTCACTCTCGAGCCGGTCCAAAAATTGCAATTGAAGAACAATACAAGATTGGAAGCAAAAAGCTCTGGCACTATTGCTCCTATAAATATAGGCGCACGCAGTTTGGATAAATCAAAAGCCGCGCCGCTTCCAAATATTGATTCCAATCTTAACATTGACACTCAAAGGCTTGAGCGCGAAGCTCAAGAAAGAGAAGCAGCGCAAAACGCAAGAGAACAGGCCCTAAAAGAGCAAGCGGCGCGCGATAATGCCGCTAAAATATCGCAATCAAAACAAAATAATAATAATACTGCGCCAATTGCGAAAAATGGGGAATTAGCGCCACCCTCGAGTGCGGGCGTGACTGCTATCGCAACCAATAGCGGCGGCAATCAAGGGAATAGTGCGCCAAATTCAGCCTCGGGAAATCCAAGCGCCGGTGGTGGTCAATCCTTGGGCGGTGCAAACAATTCGGATGCAGGTGGACCATTACCACGCGGCCCAAGAATTGTTGGCAAAGGGCGCAATGTATTTGAATCTAATGAAAATAACAGCCTTTTGGCAAGAATGGGACGCACCGCGGATTGCTCTAGCATTAATCGCGAAAGAGACGAAAAATGCCCCAATTGGGAGCCAATCGAAAAGGCGAGCCGGCCAATACCTGCGCCAATTCCGAAAGAAGCCAAAAGACCGGCTACGGGCATTGATCCATTGCCTTCTTGCCCATTGGGGACACCGCAATCCAATATTGGTATTACATGTTTACCGAGCAAATCAGCACCAAATGGGCGAACTCAATAAACAAGCCTAAAGATATAGCGCGTGCTCTTAGTTTGTAATATTGTGCGATTATCAATTGCCAATCGAAGCGCTTTTATTTAATCTAGTCGAGTATTTGGTTCCTTAGTCGGAATAAAGGGAATCGGGTAGGCATTTTGCCAAATCCCGAGCTGCCCCTGCAACTGTGAACGGTTAGTTTTTGCCTATTATGTCACTGGATTTTTCTGGGAAGACAGGCACAAAATGATTGACCCGTGAGCCAGGAAACCTGCCAAATACGGCTGTTAAGCGTTCGCACAGGGTGTGGCAAGCGCACGGGTTTTTCCGTCAAAACGGCAATTTTTTTGTCCGAGGCAATAGTTTCGGTCGCTAAATCCGTTTGAGGAAAAGATGAAAACAGAACTTATATTATACGGCCTAATTTTAGGTCTCGCCCCCAATCTAAGCCAAGCTCATGAGGCTAGTAATAGTCCCGAAACCATAGTGGTTAGTGCCACAAAAAATAAGCGGCCAATTGATACAATTGGTGCTTCGATTAAAAACTTGGACACAAAGGCAATCGAAGAGAAGCAAGCAATTCAATTAATAGACGCCCTCAATGGTGTTTCGGGCCTGAGCTTTGCGCGAAATGGCGGCTATGGTCAAAATACCAGCGTTTTTATCCGTGGCGGTGAAAGTCATGATACTTTATTGATTATTGATGGCGTTCCAATGCTCGAACCATCCTTGCCTGCGGGAAATTTTGATTTTGCAAGCATAGCCCTCAATGAAATTGAGACAATAGAAATTGTCAAAGGCCCGCAATCGGTTCTTTATGGCTCCGATGCGATTGGCGGAATAATAAATATTAGATCTCGTGTCCCGCAAAAGCCGATTGAGGGTTCGCTCAATCTCGAAGCTGGAACCTTAAATACAAGCCTCGCACGTCTTTATTTGGGAGGAAGGAATTCCAATGTTACTTATTCACTAGCCGCGCATGATTTCAAGACCGATGGCATTTCAGCGAAGGCCAAA
>CAYTWK010000092.1:0-7208 GCA_964442095.1 uncultured Caulobacteraceae bacterium
GCCGCTTAGCGAGATGACGAGCGATATAAGAAGGCGCGCGAAGGCCATTAATTTTGGAATTATTTATGGCATTTCGGCATTTGGCCTAGCGCGGCAACTTTCGATTTCCAATACCGAGGCCAAGCAATATATCGAAACCTATTTTGCGCGCTTCCCTGGAATTAAAGATTATATGGAAGGCATGAAAGATTTTGCCAAACAAAACGGCTATGTTGAGACCATTTTTGGCCGCCGTTGCTACCTTCCGAGCATTAATTCCAAGGGCGGCGCCGAGCGTAGCTTTGCCGAACGCCAAGCGATTAATGCGCCACTTCAAGGCGCAGCAGCCGACATTATAAAGCGCGCAATGGCGCGTGTTCCAGACGCACTTAAGGGAACAAGCACAAAAATGCTGATGCAAGTTCATGACGAATTGGTGTTTGAATGCAAATTGGGCGATGAAGCCGCGGCAATCGAAAAAATCAAGCGCGTAATGGAAAATGCCGCCATGCCAGCCGTGCAATTGTCTGTCCCCCTTGTCGTCGAGGCCAATGCCGGTAAAAATTGGGGCTTGGCACATTAGCCCGAAAGGTGCGCATTTGTCGCACCCAAATCCATCAAAACTACTTTGACAAATTAGAATATGCGCATATATTAATTCTTGACTTGATTAGTCGGGAATTATTAATGGAGTTTGGAAAATGGCAAATGTTGGCGGAATTGATAGAGTTTTACGTTTTGTAATTGGCGCAGGTCTTGCGGTTGTTGGCCTAAAGCCTGATTTGGTGGGCTTGGCCTCTAGCGGTGCTCTGCATTGGGTATTGTTTGCAGTGGGCCTAGTTATGATTGGCACAGCAGCTTTTCGTTTTTGCCCCGCCTATACGCTTTTGGGGATTAATACTTGCGCGATAAAAAGCGCACCAAAAGAGTAATTCACCTTCGGATTGGCAAATTGACTTGTGTAAAATGGCCTTTGGATTTAAAGGTTGGGCATATTAAATCCTATTTTTCCAAGGGCCATTCTCATGCAAAATACCAAAATATCCGAAAATCTTAGTGTTGCGCCGCAAATCCAAATAGCGGATGTGGCACAAATTGCGCAAATGGGTTTTGGCACTATTATTTGCAACCGCCCCGACCATGAAGACCCAAATCAGCCCCTTTTCAGTGAGATTGCGGCGGCGGCAGAAGCGGCAGGATTAGTGGCAATCCATCAACCAATTACGCCCCCAACCCTTACTTTGGACGAGGCGAAAAAATTTGGCGAAACGATTGCGGCATCTTCAAAACCAGTTTTCGCCTATTGCCGCACTGGCACGCGCTGCACTACGCTTTGGGCATTAAACGAGCGCGAAAGCGGCAAAGACACACAGGAATTGGCCGATTATTGCGCAGGTCTGGGCTATAATGTCTCTGGCGCTTTGCAGAATATTCGATAGTCAAATTGCAACTAATATTGGGCATAGAAACTTCGTGCGATGAAACCGCAGCATCTGTTGTGCGGTTTGAAAATAATCGCACCGAAGTTTTATCAAATGTTATCGCAAGCCAAATTAAGGAGCATCAGCCCTATGGCGGCGTGGTGCCCGAAATTGCCGCGCGTGCTCATGCCGAAAAAATTGATGAAATCATAAAGCGCGCTCTTTTGGACGCGAAAACCAAACTTGAAGACTTAACCGGAATTGCGGCAACATCGGGCCCTGGCCTTATTGGCGGTGTTATGGTTGGCCTATTGTCGGCAAAGGCTTTATCAATCGGAACCGGCCTGCCCTATATTGGAATAAACCATTTAGAGGGTCACGCCCTTAGTCCGCAGTTAAACGCGAATCTGCCTTTCCCATATCTGCTTTTATTGGTCTCAGGTGGCCATTGCCAGATTTTAGAAATCAATGAACTTGGCGATTATAAGCGTCTTGGGACGACAATCGATGATGCTTTGGGCGAATGTTTTGACAAGACCGCAAAGACTTTGGGCCTTGGTTACCCCGGCGGGCCCTTGGTTGAAAAAGCGGCAAAATTGGGTGATGAAAATAGATTCGATCTACCAAAGCCGCTCATTGGGCGAACAGGCTGTGACTTTTCATTTGCTGGCTTGAAGACGGCAATTGTGCGCCTCGCCGATGGTTTGCGCACCGAAAATGGCGAACTTTCCGCGCAAGATATTAATGATATTTGCGCAAGTTTCCAAAAGACAATCATTGCCGTTTTGCGGGACAGAATTGCAAATGCTTTTGCGCTGTGCGGGTTTGATGGTGAAAATCGTCGTTTGGTTCTGGCGGGCGGCGTCGCAGCAAATCAGAAAATCCGCGCCGCGCTTTTGACGCAATGCAATGAAAATGGCTATGAATTTTTTGCGCCAAGCCTTGAATATTGCGGTGATAATGGCGCGATGATTGCTTTGGCGGGGGCGCAAAGATTTGCAAGGGGCGAACAAAGCGACCTTGGGTTAAAGCCGCGCCCAAGATGGCCATTAGATGAAATATCACCGCCCCTTGTTCAAAAACATGGGCCCGGTAAGAAGGGCGCGAAAGCCTAGCTTTGGTTCTTGCTTCTTTCGGTAATCGCAGCTTGAAGGCGCTTTGCAATTGGCGCATTCATTTCTTTTGTGTGTTTATTCCAACGCGACATCGAGGCCTCTATTTCCTCATAGAGCTTTGCGGCGCTTTCATTATCATTATTTTCAAAAGCAAAAATTGCATATTCCGCAAGCGCTTCAAAGCTACCAAATCTCTGATAGGTTGATGCAAATACAGCTTTGGCATCATCAAGCCTTTGTGCTTTGGCAAGACTTCGGGCAAGCAAAAGCGCGACTTGTTCGGCGCGGTAATTTGGATCTTTTTGTTGAATTTCGCTAAGGTGCAGAGTGGCTGCATCAAATGAATTAGAGGCGAAAAAGGCGCGCGATGCATTGTATTTAATGTCAAAGTCCTCGGCAAACGGCCCCTTTAGGCAATCTTCGTATAATTTAGCGGCGGAATAAGCATCGCCGGATTCCAACAAAGCGCTGGCATAAAGCATTTGATTTTGCGCGGTTGGCGTAAATTCATAATTTTCCTTGGCGGCGCGCAATTCTTTGGTCGGATCCATAATTTTTATTGCGGCGTTTTGAATTTTTGTTGCCCCGCGTGCCAAAGCAGGCTCGCGCGAGAAAATTGCAAAGAAATAAACAATACTCCCAAGGCCCGGAAACATAAAAAGTATAAAGACCCAATACATATTCTGATTGGTTCGTATTGCGTGAATTGCAAAAAAGATTGCAATTAATATGTGAATACCAATACCTAAAAAGGGCATTAGCGCGCTCCTATTGTTCGGATAAATAAAATAGATATTTATAGAGCATTGGCAATAGTATTTTGCGCTTTTGCCTTTTTACCTTCGTCGGATGCAATACCATAAAAACGCATTTTGAACGGTCCGAACCATAAAACCTTACCGAGGCCACGAAGCATTTTGTCATATGCCCACGCCCATTTTTGGTTTCGGGTTGCAAATAAGACCAAAGCGACAAGCCCCATTGCAAAAGTCTGCGCAGTGCCGCGCGCCATCATTAGGATTCCAGCAAGATAATTTGGCTCTTTTGCATCGAAGAAAATTGACGTTGTATTATGACCAAAGGCGAAGGATCTTCGGCTTAGGTATTTCCAGGAGGCGCGGCTATCTGGCACATCTTCATAGACCCAAGCCTCATGCGCCCATGCGAATTTTTGCCCGTTCGCGCGAACTTCGGCAAAAAGTAAATCATCTTCACCGCCAGTTTCATTGGTATCGGGATTGAACGGCTTTTCGCCCTTTAGGACTTTGGCGCGTTCAATCAGGCAATTGCCGCAGCCATAGGGTTTGGCAATAATTCGGGTTTCGCCATCTAATAGGCGCGAAAAAAATTCTTTAAAATATTCCTTTGGTTCGGCAGCGCCACTACCGAGGCGCGCTTCAATTGGGCCAAAAACAACTTCGGCCTTGGTTTCTAAATGCGCCGCAAATAATTTTTCAAGCCAATTTTCAAAAGCCACTTCATCATCGTCAAGAAATGCAATATAATCGGCATTCGCAAGCTTCAACGCGCTATTGCGTGCATTGGCAACGCCGGCTGCTGGCTCTATGCCATATTTAAAATCTATACCCAATTCAGCGGCTTCTTTGGCTAGAATGTTTGAACTGTCTCTAGCGGACCCCGCGCCATCATTATCCATCAAAATAATTTCAAAACTCGGCGAATTTTTTTGCGCGAATACCGACCTTACCGCACTAATAGCGCCCTGCGGACGGTGAAAAGTAAGGATTATGACGCTTATTTTTGGTTTCATCATTATTTACTTCTATTGGTCTTTCCAATTGCCTCGGCCGCCCAAGAGGCCCGCCAAAATATTATGGCATAGCGGCGAATTTGAATTGGTATAAATCTAGTTTCACTTCTTACTATTATCCTCGCAATAGCACGCAAACTTTTATGAAATGGTAATTTTCCGACAATTTTTGCATTTTTAACTGCGGTAAAATTATTCGCTATAGGATGCTTTGCTAGCATTAGTGCAAGATTGTGGCCCGCCTCTTGATACTTTCTTAGCAAGGTTTCATTTCCATCTAGACCAATATGAATTGCAGGATTATCAATGTGAACTAGACCAAAACCGTTGGAAACCGCGCGCAAGGCCCATTCGGTATCTTCCCACCCCCAACCTTTAAATTCATCGTCAAACCTATGAATCTTCGCGAGCCGCGTCTTAACCAATAAATTGTTTGAAGCTATCGAATAGGCACCAAGGGCTTTCCTATGTGCAAGGGGTCTAGAATCGCCTTTAGTTGAAATATTATGATGCAATTCAGTCTCGCGGCAATCAATATCAGTGTTGGAAATAAACCCACCAAAAGCGATTGCCGCGGACTTTTTTTCAATGATTTCAAAATATCTATCCAGAAAATCTGGATTCTGCGGAACCATATCGGCATCAAGAAATAGAATATATTCACCAGTCGCTAGATCAATTCCTAAATTTCGCGCCGATGAACGGCCGCTATTGGTTGCAATAGAGGCTATTAGCGCTTTTGTGGGCCATGATTGAATTAATGAATTTAGTTCGCTTATTAGTGCTTCGTCTTTATTGCCATCATCGACCAGTATTATTTCGCATTTATTGGCAAATTTAGAAGCAAATAGGTTTTCGAGCCAAGCTTTTGGGTTATCGCCATAGAATGGCGAAACTATACTTAGCATTATACCATTCTCTGATGACTTTTGGTTGGATAGGATTTTAAATTCACGCGCCATTAAGCTTAAAAATCACAAAATCACTAATAATTGGATATCACAAAAGCAAAAATGCCGCACCAAACGGCACGGCATTTAAGCTTTTGGAGCTTGTTTGATTATTAATAACCAGCCATTTTCGCAGCCATCAAGCTAATCGGACCCATAAAAGCAGCAACAATAATGGTTGCAAGCAATAAGCTTTGGATGTGCGGAAAATTATGATTTTCAAATTTTAAATTCTTCATTTTATTTTATCCGGGGAGGATACCTTTCATTTTTGTGCCAATTTTTTGGCTTACTTCATTATATATAGCACAAAAAGGTAAATAGTCAATGAACAATATGCAAATTGTTCATTGTTCATTTTTTCAGAGCATATATGCATTTTTGCATAACAAATTAACTATGTTCTGCAATTACGCCGCCTCAAGCAAGAGAGTGTCAACCAATTAGTCTATTGATTGGGGTTCTAGGGATTATTATTATCTAAAGGCGCTTCTTCAAGCTCGGAAACACCTAGACGAGGATGCAGACGGCCATAAATTGCCAAAGCAAGGAGCACAATTGTGCAGAGTATAAAGGGTGCCTGTGGTGAAATTAGAGCATAAAGGCCCGCGCCAAATAATGGGGCAATTATAAAGCCCGCCCCGTTTGATGCCACTACTAGCCCCGCGATTGTTCCTTGCTCCTCTTTAGAGACAGCCATAGATGCACCACCGGTAAAGCCTGGCCGCGCGAGGCCAAAGCCAAGACCCAGAAAAATTTGAGCGACATTCAAAGTTCCGTGGTCTTTGCCAAAGACCGTAAGAGTTGTCCCCAATGCACATAGAATTGAACCAAAAACCAATAGGCCGCGAGGTGTCATTTTTAGCCTTGGGATAAGACCGATCTGTGCAACAATTTGTGCCAAAGCGCCTGATGCCAGCGCAATTGCCACCAGCGATGCTCCTTCTTTTGCGCTAACTCCGAGCGTATCAATATAATAAAAGCTAATCTGTTGAAATAGGACTGCGGTAACTGCTGATAAAGTTACGCCAAATATAAGCCAAGGCCGCACATGCGGCGCTCTGGCTAGTTTCCAAATATATATTTCTTCTGGCTTTTTAGGATCCGCCATTATTGCAGTTTTTGGCAGATATAAGTGAAGCGCAATAGCGCCTATAATCGAAAAAAAGCTTACTACTATTAGAGGCGATAATAGACCGAAGCCAACAATAAGAGCCGCAGCCAGAGCGGGGCCTGCTGCATTACCAAATGAATAAGCGCTTGTGATGGCAGCAATTTCTTTGGTTCGACTTTCTATAGGTGTGCCATCAGCTATATAGGCCTGAGCGGCGGGATTAGTTGCCGACCCCACAGAGCCAAATATTGCCCGACTAAGCGCCAAAGCAAGAACCACCCATATCCATTGCCAATCATAGGCAAGCGCAAGCGCACATGTCAAAGTAAAGAGTATTGTAGATAATGAATATGCACAAAGCCCGATGACAATAATCGGCTTGCGGCCAGCTTTATCGCTAATACGGCCCCACATTGGACTTGTGACTACCCATAAGAGTGCTGAAAGGCTAAAGATTGCCGAGACCGTCCAATCGGGCAAACGCAATTCACGCGCTATCGGCGGTAAAATTGCAAATAGCATCGAATTTCCGACGCCGATAATCGCAAGGCATGAAAATAATAGCCGAAAATTAAAGCTACTAATGCCCTTTTCACTATTTTCGGACAATTGATTTCCTATTGTTACTAATTTTGATGTCAATTTCTGCTTTTAAGAATGAGTATTGATGCCATTTCATTATTATTTCAATATTTTTTAAACCTATTTTGCATTTATAGTTAAGGATTGGAGGTTAGTATAAAACCTAACCTATTTAATATTTCAAATTATGCGGCAATTCTTGCCTTGGCCATAATTTGGATATGTCCAAAACAAAGCGAGTATTTACAAATGTTTTTAGTCATTGGTCTTTTAATT
>CAYTWK010000093.1:0-7193 GCA_964442095.1 uncultured Caulobacteraceae bacterium
CATCATTAAAAATGCGCGTTTGGTAATTGATGCAAGCGCATTACGCATTGCATAATTGCGTGCGATTTGGCTACGAATGCGGCCATCCTCAATTGCTTGCTTGCCATTTATTTGGGTATTTTGCGCTAAGCTTAGGAACAGATCCAAATCGGGGCCAAAGCCTGCTGGATCGGTTGCGATATAGCGCTCTATCATTAGAGTTTCTATGGCAACCCCAAAACCGCCGCCAATTGGCCCGAGGCGTTGCTCATCTTTTAGAACGACATTGTCAAAGAAAACCTCATTAATATGGCTATCTCCGCCCGCTAGTTTTATTGGGCGAACCTCAACGCCTTTAGCTTTCATATCAACCCAAAAATAAGACAGCCCCTGATGCTTTGGAACCGTTGGATCGGTGCGCACAACAATAACGCCATAATCACAATATTGCGCCCAAGAAGTCCAAACCTTTTGACCGTTTAAAACCCAATCATCGCCTGATTTTTCTGCGCGCGTCCGAAGCGCCGCCAAATCCGAACCGCCTGATGGCTCCGAAAATAATTGGCACCAAATCTCTTCACCTTTTAGAGCGGCAATTGTGCGTGTCCGTGCCCATTCTTTATCCTCTACGTATTTTTGCATAATCGGCACTGGCATTCCAAGGCTGATAGAGAAATATCCAAATGGAAAGCCATATTTCATCTCTAGGCTTTCAAAGGCGAGTTTTTCAATATGGGTTAGGCCAAGCCCGCCCATTTCTTTGCGCCAGTTTATTCCAGCAAAGCCGGCATCATATTTTTTAGCCATATATTTTCGGCCCAGCGCAATATCCTCTTCGACACTAAGGCCCTTACGCGTTTCATAGCCAAAATCTTGCGCCATACTATCCAAAAAAGACTGGGCGCGATTTATAAATTCTTGAAGTCCTTGGTTTAGATTTTCCATTATTGCACCGCTCCAAACGAATTACTTTTCTCAAGCTCTGAAACCAAAACATCTTCCCAATAAAAACTATTACCGATTTCATTGGCAAGGCTACGAGCGCGCCTAAGATGAAGATGAATCCCGATTTCCCATGTAACGCCGATTGCACCATGAATTTGCATGCAATCTCTTGTGGCGGTATCATAAGCTTCTGTGGCACTAAGCCTTGCCGCGCTCGCCGCCAATAGAAAATCGCTATCAATGCGCGCCGTAGCATCAATCGCATTCGCGCGCGCAAGCTCGACTAAAGCGTAAAGCTCAGTAATGCGGTGCTTTACCGATTGAAACGCGCCGATTTTCTGCCCGAAGGCCTTACGCTCAGTGGCATAATTACGCGCTAACCGCATCATGGCTTCTGCGCCGCCTAATTGCTCAAATGCATAAAGCACCGCCAGCCGCGCCAAAGTATTTCGCGCAATATCTAGCGCATCCTGGCCTTTAGCGATTATTTCACAAACCGCAGAATTAAGTTCAATATCGGCCAAAAGGCGTGCATTATCATAGCTTTGGATTGGGCTTTTCGAGACCGCGGTTTGGTCTAAGTCAACAAATACCAAAACCGGACTATTATTTTCGAGCGCTAAAACAATTGCGAAATCTGCTTTAAGGCCGGAAAGCACTGCGGGCTTTTTACCATTTAATTTTCCGCCCGATAATAAAAGGCTTGATTGATTGGGCAAAACATCCTGAGATTCAGAAAAGGCAAAAGTTCCTATTTTTGTGCCGTCAGTAATTTGGGGTAAATACTCAATCTTTAAATTTTCCGCGCTGGACAATTGCAATCCTTGGGTAAAACCAAAGTTTGAGTTTAAGAAAGGAAGTCCATGCGCTATCGCGCCATATTTCGAAGCGACTATTCCGGCGGTTGCCAAATCAAGTCCAAGACCGCCATACTCCTCCTCGACGGCCATGCCATACCAGCCCTGCCCGATTGCTATTTCATGTAACGAAGTCTCAAGGCTGCCAATTTCTTCCACGGCCGCAAGCCTTGTGGCATTATCTGCGAGTGTCGAAACAATTTTTTCGGCCTCCCTACCTATAGCCTCTTGGGTTTCGTCAAATAATAAAGACATGAAGTTTCCTCTTGAAGTTTTTTCTTGGCATTTTTGTGAAATGTAATTAACGCATTTATTGACAAGACTATGACAGAATAGAATGTTAATAATCAAGTGAATTATAATTGTTTTTAGACATAGGCCCCTATTTTGGTTGACTTTCGTGACCCCCTAGCTGCAAATTTTTCTACCTACCGTAACGGCAATGATACGCTTACCTTGCGTAAGGTTTTGGGCCGATTCGTGACCGGCGTTACAATCGTCACGACAATGTCTGACGACCAAAAGCCCCATGGCCTGACGATAAATTCATTTACATCAGTTTCACTGGAGCCGCCGTTGGTTCTAATTTGTATTGCCAAAGACGCAGGAACGCTGCCGCATTTTCTCGGCAACGAGCATTTCGCTATAAATCTCCTAGCCCATGACCAGACCAAAATTTCACAAAAATTTGCTACCCACAATATAGATAGATTTGCGGGAATTGATTGGCAAAGGGGCGAATTTGGTGCGCCGCTAATTGATGGCGCTTTAGCCTATATAGAATGCCAAAGACATGAAACCCATGAAGCAGGCGATCATTATATAATTCTTGGTAAAGTCGAAAAGGCTAATTTCTATGACGATAAAGATCCCTTATTGTATTATTGCGGCCAATATCAAGGCCTTGAAAAAAATTAAACTTGTTGGAAAATAAACTATTACAATTTCGTCAAATAATATTTGCAATCTTGACATGAATTTGTAGGCAATTTGTCATAACAAAACTCTAATTGCCGCACTCAATGAAATTTGGAAAATTGTATCCGAAAATTATGGAGTGGGTAATGAAGAAAACAATATCATTAAGCGCGATTGCAATCGCAATTTTTTATTCGAACGGCGCAATTGCGCAGGAAGCTATAATTTCACCCGAAACTGAACAGGCGGCAGAAACAGTCGTAGTTATCGGCACTGGTGTGCGCCAGACCCAAACAGTAAAGGCAGAGCAAATGACTTTGCGCGCCCCTGGCACAAGCCCAATTAAACTTGTTGAGCGCTTGCCGGGTGTCAGCTTTAGCGCCGCAGATCCATTTGGCGCATATGAATGGGCGGTTCGCATTAATGTTCGCGGCTTTGCGCAACAACAAATGGGCTTTACACTCGATGGCATTCCTTTGGGCGATATGTCTTATGGCAATTTTAATGGGCTTCACATTTCGCGCGCGATAATTTCTGAAAATCTTGGCAATGCAAAAATGAGCCAAGGCGCAGGCCTCTTGAGCACAAATTCAACATCAAACCTCGGCGGCACTTTGCAATTCGAATCGCGCAAGCCATCCGATGAAGCTAGCCAATTAATTGCTCTTTCAACTGGTTCGGACGGAATGTTTCGCGCCTATGGACGCGTTGAAACTGGCGCAATTGACACTCTTGGCGGCCTAAGCGCTTATGTAGCTGGCGTTAACTCAACTTCTGATAAATGGAAAGGCGATGGCAAACACAAAGTGAGCCAAATCAATGCCGGCTTTGTTTGGCCAGTCGGCGAAATGGGCAATATAAACGGCTATTACAATACTTCAACTCGCCGTGAGCAAGACTATCAAGATTTATCGAAAGAAATGATTTCTCGCCTAGGTTATAATTGGGACAATTTCGCACCGGATTGGAATTTGGCGCAATTGGTTGCCGATATTGGCAATAACCGCGGCGATTCTGGTGCGCCTGTTACCAATGCTGCGGCAGGAACGGTTTACCCAGGAAAAATTCGTAGCCTTGATGATGCCTATTTCGACGCATCAGGTATTCGCGATGACGAATTAATGCGTATTGGATATGATGGCACAATCCTTGATAAGGTTACAGTCAATTCGAGCGTTTATACCCATGAACAAAAAGGCCAAGGTCTTTGGTTTACGCCATATGTTAGCCCATTTTCGTTTGGCGGTGGCGTAGCTGGTGTTACTTCACCAATTTCCGTTCGCACAACGGAATATGATATGAATCGCCTAGGCGGATTCATCAATCTTGGTATAGAAATTGGCAAACACAATATTTCTGGCGGGCTTTGGGTGGAAACTAATCGCTTTAATCAAGCGCGCCGCTTTTATGCCAATACACGCGCAAGACCAAATAGTGTCCTAAATTTCCAGCGCGGTGCATTTGCCACACAATGGGAGCAAAGATACAATATCCAAACTCGAGTTTTCCATTTGCAAGACACAATTTCTCTAAGCGAAAAATTGACTCTTTTGGCTGGCTTTAAATCATTACGTGTTGCCAATCGTGGCACTACGCCAATTAATGGCTTTGCCGCACCGGCAGTCGGTTCGGACGGCGATCTCAAAGGTGTGATAGTATCCGAAGATAATTTCTTGCCGCAAATTGGTTTGACCTATCAAATTAATGATATGGTTCAAGGCTTTGCAAGTTATACCGAAAATATGCGTGATTTGGGACTAGCGCCTTTCAATAACCGCAGTCAAATTGCCTTTAACGCAATCAAAGAGCGCACAAATCCAGAATCATCAAAAACCGTCGAAGGCGGTGTAAGGTTCCGTGGACCGAATTTCCAAGGGGTTGCTGCGGCTTATTATGTTACTTTTGAGGATAGATTATTAGGCATTGCGCAAGGCGCGGGAATTATTGGCAATCCTTCTATTATTTCCAATGTCGGCGGTGTTGAAACCAAAGGATTTGAGCTTGCTGGAACCTATAAATTCACTAAGGAGCTAAGCCTATTTGGATCTTATGCCTATAATGATAGTAAATACGAAGATAATGTTGTCAATGCACTTGGGGTTATCCTTCAGGCAACCCAAGGCAAGACAGTGGTCAATGCGCCAAATCATCTTTTAAAAGTGGATTTGGGATATGATAATAAAACCATCTTTGCCAATTTATCAGCGAATTATACTTCTGAGCGCCAATCAACCTATACCAATATTGGCGGTGAAATTGATGGCTTCACAACTGTCGATTTAAGCGCTGGATACAGATTTTCAGGCACGCCTTTGCTTGAAGGCTTGGAAATTCAATTGAACGCAACCAATTTACTTGATGAAGAATATATTTCAACTATCGGGACAAATGGTTTTAATGCTTCGGATGCAAGCGAGAGCGCGCAAACCTTTATGGTTGGTGCACCGCGTCAAGTATTCGTAACTATTCGCAAAAAATTCTAAGCCAAAATTTAAAAGGAATAGACAAATGAAAAAAAGTCGGCGCGAGATATTGGGTGCCACTATGGGCACGATTGCAGCAACGGCAATAGCCCAAAGTGCGAAAGCTGCGCCAAATTATGCGCCGACTTCTATTACACGAATTGCCTTTGGCGCCTGCGCCAAGCAAGACAAGGATCAACCAATCTGGGACGCAATCCTAGAAACCAATCCAGAATTATTCATTTTCCTTGGCGATAATATTTATGGCGACACAAGAGACCCGCAAATAATGCGCGATAAGTATGCCATGCTTGCGGCAAAGCCAGAGTTTAAAAGAATACGCGCCAAAGTCCCATTCCTAACCATATGGGATGATCACGATTATGGTGAAGATGATGCGGGCCGTGAATACCCAATGAAAGACGAAAGTCGCAAGCAGTTTTGCGACTTTTGGGATGTCCCCAAAGATAGCCCAAGAAGAACCCGCGCCGACGGTATTTATACTTCGCAAACAATCAATGTCGGAAATAAGTCATTGCAAATAATTGTGCCTGACCTTCGTTGGAACAGAACGCCAATTCGCAAACTCGATTTGGGCGGCAAAAATTATAAAACATGGGCCACCGAGCTTGCACTTGCAGGCAAAAAGGTTCCTGGGCCCTATGAAAGAATGCCGGATTTGGACGCAACCATGCTTGGTGAAGCTCAATGGCAATGGCTAGAGGGTGAACTTGCAAAGCCAGCTGATGTTAGAATTCTTGCCTCTAGTTTGCAGTTTGTTGCCGATTTCGCAGGCTGGGAAGGTTGGATTAATTATTATCACGATCATCAAAGATTTTTGGAAACAATCCGCAAAAAGAAAGCCAATGGACTTTTCTGTATTTCTGGGGATACCCATTATGGCGAAATTTCAAAACTCAATACAAATGTTCCCTATCCAATTTGGGACTTTACTTCTTCTGGCATAACCGAAGTTTGGCCAGTATTGCCGCCAAATGATTTGCGAATTGGCGATGCATACCGCGAGCGCAATTTTGGGCTTTTAGAAATCAATTGGCAAGCCAATTCAATCAATGCCCAAATCCGCAGCGAAAAGGGCGAAATAAAGCTTTCGCAAATTTTAGACATTGCATCTTTAAGGGTCTAAGCCGCAGCTCTAAAAATCTTGGCCGAAATTCTTTATCATGTCTTTAGCAATGACCAATTGCAGGATTTGCGTGGTGCCTTCATAGATGCGGTAAATACGGCAATCTCTATAAAATCTTTCGGCTTTATATTCGGATAAATAACCAGCGCCGCCATGGATTTGCACGACCCTATCGGCGACTTTGCCGCATATTTCGGATGCAAACATTTTTGCGGCGGCGGCTTCAAACTTTATGTTTTGCCCTAAGTCTGCACGGCGCGCGGCATCTTTTAACATGCATTCTGCGGCATAAATTTCGGCCTTAGAATCAGCAAGCATTGCCTGAATAAGCTGGAAATTGGCAATCGGCTCGTTAAAGGCTTTGCGCTCCATGGCATACCCTAGGCCACATTCCAAAATCCTTTTGGCATAGCCAACCGATGCCGCGGCCACCGAAAGCCTACCATTATCAAGTGATTTCATTGCCGCACTAAAGCCAATTCCTTCTTGGTTGCCCAATAGGTTTGTGGCCGGCACTTTAACATCTTCGAAAATAATATCGGCAATCAAAGCACCCCTTTGACCCATTTTTTTATCAGGGCTACCTATTGTAATGCCGGGCAAATTTAGCGGCACAATAAATGCGCTAATGTGTGCATTCTTTGGCAATGGCTCTTGGTTAGTGCGCGCAAGTATAAGGCCAAGATCAGCAAATGGCGCATTGGTAATATAACGCTTGGTGCCGTTTAAGATATAAAAATCGCCATCTCTTTTGGCGCTTGTTTTGAGCGCAGCAGAGTCAGAGCCGCTATCAGGCTCCGTGAGGCCAAAACTCGCAACAGCGCCAGCCGCCAATTTTGGTAGCCATTCTTGCTTTTGCGCAGGGGTGCCAAATTTAGTCAGAGC
>CAYTWK010000094.1:0-7141 GCA_964442095.1 uncultured Caulobacteraceae bacterium
ATAATATGCATCTAGCTTCGGCAAAATGATAGTGGTTGAAGGTCTATTCCCACTAAATACGCGGTGCGGCGCTATATTTTTAATGATTGCACCAGAATTGCCATTCGCTTTCATTTCGGCAATTACAGCATCAAGGTTCTTGCCGCGCATTAGAGCTTCTGCTTGCGCCAGTGCATTGGCATGGGTCAGGCGGGTTGAAACGCCAAATTTGGTTTCATTTTCGCCAATAACGATAAATTCCACCGGCGTTATAATTGGGCTTTGGTGCAGATGTTGAAAAAACGCGTGTTGGGCATTTGTTCCTTCTGCGCCCCATACAATAGGACAAGAGGATTTGACGGGTGTGCCATTAATTCCTGTTGTCTTACCATTTGATTCCATGTCTAATTGTTGCAAAAATTGTGGCAATAATTTCAAGCGCGCAGCATATGGAATTATGGCGCGGCTTTGATAGCCCAAATATGAATGATACCAATAGGACATAAGGCCGCCGAAAATTGGCGCATTTTGCGCCATTGGTGCTGTTTCAAAATGTTCATCCATATCAGATGCACCTTTGTGTAATTGTGCAATTACATCGGCACCAAAGGCCATTTCTAAGGTAAGACCGACAGCTGACCACAAAGAAAATCGACCGCCAACCCAATCTTCAAAGCCAAAGATCCTATCTTTTGCGATGCCATAAGGAATTGCCTTTTCAGGGGCCGCAGAAATGGCCACTAAATGATTGGTGTCATCTTCACCAATATGGGATTTCAACCATTCGCGTGCGATTTTGAAATTTGTAAGCGTCTCAATTGTCGTGAAAGTTTTTGATACGCAAACTATCAAAGTTGTGTGCGGATCCAGACCCTCTGTCGCAAGCAAAAAGTCAGTTGGCTCGACATTCGCGCAAAACCGCACATTTATAGCGCCCTCTTTGCCAATTGGGCGCAAGGCTTCATAAATTAAACGCGGCCCTAGGTCGGATCCGCCTATGCCAATATGCAAAATAGCGCTAAAGGGTTTGCCATTATTTGCCTTTATGGATCCGTTATAAATGGCGTTTGCAAACTCACTAGCAGTTTTACGATTCAAATTAATGTTTTCACTTATCGGAGCTTCGTTGGCAAACCATTTACGATTTGGATTACGAAGTGCAAAATGCAAAACCGACCGGTTCTCAGTAAAATTAATAGGATTGCCGTCAAACATTTTTTTGCGTTTTGCCAAAAGACTTCTCTTGTCAGCGATTGTCATCAAGTCTTCAAGATTAGCGCATGATAGATTTGATTTAGAGAAGTCGAAATATATCCCAGCGGCACTATGAATAAACTTCTTTTGCCTCTGACTTTCCGAGCCAATCAAACCCTCTATTGAAACCTTTTCTATGTTCAAAGCACTTTGCTTAAGTTTTTGATTTTGTGTCAAAGCGCGCGCCAAATAGCAATCTCCCAAATTAGAAATGTCCCTTTGGCTCGATTCATGGTTAATTTAAATATATTTTGTTAAGACTTTCATGTTTCATTACAGCATGGCCGCGAACAAATTAGATATCCAAGATATCCCAGAATGCGTAATTATAGCCGACAAAGCCGGTCGCATTCTCAGCGCAAACACTTTTGCGATAAATTATTTCGGTTCTAAAGTGGATAAAAAAAGCTTTGCTCCTTGGCATAATAGCCGAGATGGTTGGCGCGTAAAAGAAATAGGCGATGGCAATAGCATTGGCATTTTTCGCCCCGACGCCGACGAAACAGCACGCGCAAAGACCATGTTATTTGCAACCCTTAGCCATGAGATTCGCACTCCTTTAAACGGGATTTTGGGAATGGCAGGGCTTTTGGGTCTTTCCGAACTAGACCCTGCGCAACGCGCATATTTGCAAGCTGTAGAGGATAGTGGCCAACATCTCTTAAGTCTCTTAAACGATATTCTCGACTTTGCTAAGCTTGAAAGTGGGAAAATAGATCTCGAATCTGTGGTATTTGATCCGGCGCATACCGCCCAATCGGTTGCCGAAATCTGTTCACCAAAGGCCCATGAAAAAGGGTTAGAAATTGCAGTAGCAATCGACGCCAATGTCCCAAGCAAAGTTAAAGGTGATGATGGTCGCTTGCGCCAAATCATTATGAACCTCACGTCTAATGCTGTGAAATTCACACCAGATGGCGGCGTATTAATAAGAATAAAATCACCAAAGGCGAACTGGCTTCGCTTCAGCGTCGAAGATACGGGAATTGGCGTTCCAAAAGAAAAGTGCGAAACCATTTTTGATGAGTTTAAACAGGCCGATAGCTCGCATACGCGGCAATTTGGTGGCACAGGCCTTGGCCTTGCGATTGTCAAAAAGCTCTGCGAGGCAATGTCTGGAACCATTTCTATCGAACAACGTGATGGCGGCGGAACTATTTTCCATGCCGATATTCCATTTGAGACAAAGGTTCAGTCGAATTTCAAATCTGATAAAAATGCGCGGCCACAAATAGCCATTGCTACAAATTCGCAAATTCTGTTCGATGCAATTAAAACCAATCTGGCGCATATTGGTGCGGATACAATTCGGGCGACCTCTAAAGACAATTTGATTGGCGCAAATGCTTTCTTGCTCGATGCTGGATTTGAAAATTCACATCTAGAAAACTGGCGGCATCCGAACGTGCCCATTATAGCTTTGATAAACCAAGAGCGGCGCGAATTAATAGAAACCTATATTGAAAATGGCGCGATGGGCTATCTTATAAAGCCATTGCGGCTAGGCTCACTATTAGAGCGCGTGCAAATTGCGATTGGCAAAAGCAAAGAGGCCAAGAAAACAATTGTCACAGATGAGCGCGCTAACGCCAAAAAAGATCATATTGGTGTTCGGATACTCCTTGCCGAGGACAATCGGATTAATGCGCTTTTGGCAAAGTCCTTACTTGAACGTAGCGGCTGTGATGTTGTTGCAGTTGCTAATGGCGCAGAAGCAGTCGAGGCCATCAAAAACGCACCCTATGACATTGTCTTTATGGACTTACATATGCCTATTATGGATGGCCTTGATGCCACTCGCGCAATTCGCGCACTTGGTGGTAGCTTCAATGACTTGCCGATAATCGCCCTTACTGCGGCGGCGATGGAAGAGGACAGGCGCTCTTGTATTTCGGCGGGCATGGATGATTTCATCACTAAGCCGCTCGAGATTGGGGCACTTGAAGCCATTTTAACAAAATGGTTGAAACCACATAATAAGAATTCGAAAGTGGCATAGGCCAACACCTTATACCAATTGCATTCACCTAAAATTTGCGCTTTACAATGCATTAAATTGCCGCCATCAATAATAAAACATTTGGGGTAGGAAATAATGCGAAAAATATTTTTTGGTGCGCTTACGCTTTCTATTTGCACATTCACTGGCACATTAGCATTGGCAAAGCCACCGAAAGCGGAGGCGACGATTGTTCGCACCACCAATGGTATCCCGCACATAACGGCAAAGGATTGGCGCGGAATTGGCTATGGCGTTGGCTATTCTTATGCGCAGGATAATCTTTGCATGCTCGCCGAAGAATTTGTGACCCTTAGAGGTGAAAGGTCTTTGCATTTTGGCCCCGAAGGAAAGAATGTCCCCGGCTTTGAACCAATAGATAATCTAACCTCGGACGTGTTTTTTCGCGCAAATATTGATTTACCAACTCTAAGGCGCGGAATAAACAGGGCTAGCCCTGAAATGGTGCAGCTATTAGATGGCTATATTCTCGGTTATAATCGCCATTTACGCGAGATTGGTGCAAATGCGCCAGAAGCCTGCCGCGGCAAAGCATGGCTGCGCCCGATAGATCGTGATGATATGCTGCGCCTATTGGAAAAGCAGGCAATGCTTGCAGGATCTTTAGCGCTGCTTAGCCCAGTTGCGAATGCGGCGCCGCCCAGCGCCAATGCGCCGCAAAAGACATCTCAAAACATCACTTTACCAGAAAAGCATGAAACCGGATTTGGGAGTAATGCATGGGGTTTCGGCTCTGAAGTAACGGCAAATGGGCGTGGGGTTTTGGTCGGCAATCCACATTTCCCGTGGAATGGCACATCACGTTTTTATCAAATGCACATTACAATCCCTGGTGTGATTGATGTCATGGGTGCGGGGCTTGGCGGCTCTCCATTGCCGCAAATCGGTTTTAACAAAGATGTGGCTTGGACACATACTGTTACTGCAGCAAGGCATTTCACCGTCTTTGAACTTAAACTTGCGCCAAATGATCCTACTTCTTATTTAATTGACGGCAAGAGCGAAAAAATGAGCATGCAGACCATAAGTGTCCCAATGCCAAATGGTGCGTCGCCAATTACGCGAAACCTTTATTCGTCAAAATATGGGCCAATTCTATCGCTTCCATCTGCTGGCCTTGCATGGAATAATCAAAACGCATTTGCCATCAAAGATGCCAATCGATTTAATCAAAGAACCATTGGCACATGGGTTAAAATTGCCAAATCGCGCAATGTTGGCGATATTCAGCAAACCGTTGAGAGCACACTTGGAATACCTTGGGTTAATACTATCTCTGCCGATAGGCATGGCAATGCGTTTTTGGCCGATGTTACCGCAGTTCCCAATGTAAATAGCCAAAAAATAGCAAATTGTGCGACACCACGCTCTGCACCGATTGCCGCAAGCTTTATTCTTTTAGATGGCAGCAGAAAAGAATGTGAATGGGACATTGCTCCTAATACTCCGGTTGCGGGTCTCATGCCGGCCAAAGACCAAGCGAAGTTTTTGCGAAAAGACTATGTCGCCAATTCAAATGATTCATATTGGCTTACCAATGCAAAAATTCCAGCGGTGCCGCTATCGCCAATTTTGGGCACTGCACGCACAGAGCGCACCCTTAGAACGCGTTCGGGTCTTTTAGAATTAGATAGACGTTTTAATGGAACTGATGGCCTTGAAGGCAATAAAGTAACCCAAGAAATTGCCCGCGAAATGGCGTTTGCCAATAAAAGCCTTGCGGTCGAACTAAGCCTTGATGAATTGCTTTCTCTTTGCCAAGGCCAAGCCGATTTGGCAAATGCATGCGACGTCCTTTCAAAATGGGATAGACGCTTTGATGTCGATAGCAAAGGCGCATATTTATTTGTTGCCACATGGGACGGCATACGGCGCATAAAAGATAAATGGGCGGTTCCATTTGATGTCAATGATCCAATAAATACCCCGCGCGATTTGAAAACCGATGGCGAAAATGGCGCAAAATTATTGGCGGCACTTAGAAATGCAGTCGCCCAACTCGCCAAAGAAAATATTGCCCTTGATGCCACATGGGGTAGTGTTCAATTTGCCATTCGCGGCAGTGAAAAAATCCCAGTTCATGGAGCAGATGGCAATCTTGGAGTGCTAAATGTGCAAATGTCTGACAAGGTTGCAGGTGGCCTAGTGCCGCGCCACGGCACAAGCTATATCCAAGTTGTCAGTTTTGATGAAAATGGGCCAATTGCCGATGCAATCTTGAGCTATTCGCAATCAACCGATCCCCAATCGCCGTATTTTGCCGATCAAACCCATAATTATTCAAAAAAGAAATGGCAAAGATTACCATTCACGCCGGCGCAAATTAATGCGGCAAAAATCGGTGCGGCAATCACAATTAAGGAATAGCTATTGCGGCTATAAGGGTGTCTTGCCATTGAAAAGCGCGCGCGTTTACTATACTTAGCGCGCATGCGAATTGCCTTTCTTGGATCCCCTGATTTTGCCCTTCCTGCGCTAAATGCGCTTTATGACGCGGGGCACGAAATTGTCTGTGTGTATTCACAGCCGCCAAGACCGCGCGGGCGGGGGCAAAAGCTTGTGCCGACAATTATACACTCGCGCGCTGAGGAATTGGGGCTTTTGGTAAAAACGCCAATAAGCTTGCGCAATCAGGACGAACAAGAGGCTTTCACTGCACTAGATTTAGACATCGCAATTGTGGTTGCTTATGGGCTTTTATTGCCAAAACCAATTTTGGATGCGCCCAAATATGGCTGTTTGAATATTCACCCATCATTACTGCCGAGATGGCGCGGCGCGGCTCCACTTCAAAGAACGATTGAGGCCGGTGATACCAAAACTTCGGTGCAAATTATGGCAATGGACGAAGGCCTTGATACCGGCGATATTTATATGCGCGAAGATTTTGATATTGGCCCAAATGAAACCTATGGCAGCCTATCGGAAAAATGTGCAAATATTGGCGCAAAATTATTGCTTGAAACCCTAAAAGAAATTGAAAATGGGTGCGCAAAAACCGTGTCGCAAAGCGAAGATGGCATAACTTATGCCAAGAAGATTGAAAAAGCAGAAGCAAGAATCGATTGGTCAAAACCCGCCCAAACAATTGATTTTATGATACGCGGATTTTCGCCAATCCCCGCTGCCTGGACTATGCTTGATGGGGTTCGTTATAAAATCCTAATGAGTAAATTTGAAAATGCCGAGGGGCAAGCAGGCGAAGTATTAGACGATGAATTATTGGTGGCCTGTGGCACAAATTCAATCCGAATTTTGCGCCTGCAACGGGAAGGAAAACCCGCCATGGACGCAAATGATTATCTTCGCGGCGAGCAGATAGCAAAGGGTTCTCGCTTTGGCTAAATGGAAAATCACACTTGAATATGATGGCTCAAAGTTCTGCGGTTGGCAGGCACAGCCCAATGGCAAAGGCGTGCAAAACTTGGTTGAATTTGCGCTTGAAAAGATTGATGGCGGCCACCGCAAAACCTCGGTGGCCGGGCGAACTGACGCGGGCGTCCATGCCAGCGGACAAGTATTTTCAGCAAATCTTGAAAAGCCATGGGAGCCGCACCGCCTATTGAGTGCGCTAAATTTCTATTTTCGTAAATCCGATAGAGTTGCCGCAATAGACGCAGAATTAATGCCCGATGATTTTGACGCAAGATTTAGCGCAAGGGGGCGAAAATACCTTTACATAATTCAAAATCGAAAGCCGCCTTTGGCGCTATTTCGAAATAAAGTTTGGCATGTGCCGTTTGAACTTGATGTGGAATTAATGCAAGAGGCGTCAAAAATCCTAATTGGCAAACACGATTTCACCACTTTCCGTGACACACAATGCCAAGCCAAAAGCCCAATAAAGACTATTGATATTTTTGACATTCAAAAAATGCAAACCCCATT
>CAYTWK010000095.1:0-7099 GCA_964442095.1 uncultured Caulobacteraceae bacterium
TATCCACCCCAAAGGCGAACATTCAAAGGGCGGCCTTTTCCATGACAATACCACTGGTATTCTGCTTTATGGCAATCTTTATGCCTCGAATAATGAAAGAAACGCACTCTTTAAAGGCGGGGTTCATGCCGCGCAAATCAATAATTTGATTTATAATCCGGGATTTAAAGCAATCCATTATAATCTAATTGCGCATGAATGGGAAAATGTGCCTTATCAAACTGGCAATATTACTTTGATAGGAAATGTCTATCGTCAAGGACCAAATACCAAAAAAGATCTACCGCTTTTCATGCTTGGCGGCGCTGGTGATGTGCGGCTTCATATGCGTGATAATATAGCCAAGGATCAAAATGGGAATTCGGTTGCGCATACGGGCTATTATACCGCAGGGAGCGCGAAAATTATAAATAATCCAACGCCATACCTAACGCGCGACATTAAAATTATTCCCGCCAACCAGCTTGAAGATCAAATATACTTTACAGTTGGCGCGCGGCCTTGGGCACGCGATCCAGTGGATTTTAAAATCTTATCCGATGTTGCCGAAGGGCGCGGCGAGATTATCAATACCCAATCACAAAATTATATTGGCTATCCAAAATATGCGCCAGTTACGCGCCCCTTCAATGAGAATGATTGGAATCTGCACGATATGTCACCCAAAGCCGGTTGGGATAGCCTATTTAAAAAGGCTAGTAAGGAGTCATAATAAAATGGGCCTTAGCCAAAAGCGCGATATTTAAAATCGCGATAGGTAACTTTGCCATTACCACATGAATAGATGGCGGGTTTTAACATCATGAACCCGCCCCTCACATTATGGTTATAGCCCGATACTTCCATTCCACGGTCAAATCTTTGCCAGCTTTTGCCATCTTTTGACGTAAAAAAACTAATGATGTTTTCGCGGTTTTTTAGGCGCATAAACATACGTTTGCCGTGCGGATTCCTTGGGCGGCCACGCTCTATGCCATATTGATGCGTTATAAAATTGTTAGGATTAAACCCAAGGCCGCAATAAAGCTGCTTGTCATAAAATAACAAAAGCCCGCCCCATGAATTATCTTCAATTTCAATCTCAGCCTCGATTTCATAGGATCTATCACCAACCACAAACCCAAGCGGCGCCGAATTCGATGGCGCAGTGCCCGATGCCGTAAACTCAAGGGCTTTGTTAGCAATCAAAATACGGGCGGCATCATTTGGCCTTGGCTCTATAAAATTCCATTGTAGGCCGATCTTAGATTTGGAAAAATCATCCGAAAGCGCAATTCCATTGGGTGATTTTGACTTTGCCTTTGGCGCGCGAATTGGTTTTGATAAATCACCGCCACCAAAAATTGGCCAGCCATCCCTCGACCAAGTGATTGGCGCAAGCAAACATTGGCGACCAAGTGTGATAAAATCCTTTTCATAGCCGTGATAAACCGACCAATATTCGCCAAAGCTAGTTTCAATAATTGTTGCGTGCCCGCGCGACCACCAAAGCTCCGATGAGGATTTAGAGCGCACCAATGGATTATTGGGGCAATCCACCCATGGCCCATCTAAAGAGCGCGAGCGAGCCGCAATAACCATATGCCCAGTTGGTGGGCCTGCCGTGCCGCCAACTGCGGTTATTAGATAATAATAGCCATTGCGCTTAAAGATTTTGGGCCCTTCTGGTGAAAAGCCCTCTACTTCCCAATCATCGGGATAGCGCCATGGTTTATAAACATTTTTTACTTCATCAATAACACTTAGGCCGTCCCTCGAGAGGCTAACGCGGTCACCACCACTTAAGAATAAATAGCGATTGCCATTTTCATCTGCGGCATGGCCAGGGTCGATATGCCTTGGCAGTTTTAAGTCAATTGGCTCTGACCATGGGCCCATTATATTTTCACTATGAATAACGAAAATAGTATTGGCATTTGGACGCTTAACTGCAAAATAAATATAAAAGCGGCCTTGATGTTTTATTAATTCTGGCGCCCAAACGCTACCAACATAAGTATTCAAGGCATAGGCAATCGGCACCCAATTTATCAAATCCTTTGAATGATGGATTACCAGCCCGGGATAGGCTTCAAAACTTGAAACCGTAAGATAATAATCATCACCATCGCGGATTATAGACGGATCTGGCCTATCACCCGAAATAATCGGATTAAGGAAATAGCCATTGCCCAAATCGGCCTTTCTTTGCCCCTCAATTCCAATCGCCCAATTGGGCTTGGGCGCGGTTGCGGCGGCGGCAAAGCTGCCACTATTAATGTTTAGAAGAGATGCCGCCACGCCCAGTTTAATTGCTTCACGCCTATCCATTTTATGTTCCTTGCTGAATAAAGGGGACTTTTTCGAATAATTTTCGCTCTTGCCCGCGCGGATCAATCTCAATTCGTGAGATTTCATCAAAAACCATAGTTTCGCGGCGCGCCAAAGTATATTTGCGCCATTGCGGGATATTTGGCGTTTGCGGGTTTCCAGTTTTAGCAAAATTGGCCAAAGTCGCGCTAAAGGTCTTGGCCATTTTTTGCGCACTCGCACTATTGCCAGTAATCGCACTTGGCTTGTCAGTGGTCATAAAAGCCATTGGAATATCGATTGTATGGCACGCGCCCCATTTGCCGCCATCTTTCGGCGATTGCCAATTGAATTGATAAACATAGGCTGGCGCCCCTGCCTTTGCCCGTTCTTCGGCTTCTATAATTGCGCCGCGCCATGATCGGCCGGCAGTAGTCGCCGCAAAAAAAACCTCTGTCGGCGTATAATTTGGATATAGTTTTCGATAGGTTTCAATTACTAAATATGGATCGATATCTACCCTATATTGGCTCGGTAATTTGCTTGGTAAATCTTCCCATTTTAAGCTATGATATTCAGGATTATTGCCCAAGAAAAAGCGGGTTTCATCTTTGGTATTGCCGATAATCATTGGTATCTTTAGACCTTGTGGCGCAGCATCAGGGTAAAATGGATGCCTAAGCAAATTTCTTTCATCGAGCACTGGCCCCATATAAAGCCCGCCGCTCCCGATTATTGGATCCGTGGCACGAAGCCCAGCGATTATTTGCGATAATGGCGCAGTTTTTATTATTTCAAGGCCCGCCAAATCAGGTTTTATGCCCAATGCCGAAAACAAAGTCAGTGTTCTTTTATGGGCATTAAAGCCGCCCGAAGCCGTGACTTGTTGCCCCGACATAGTAGCGGCCCGCGAAAAAAGGTGGTTCGCTTTTGGCATTGCCATTAGAGTTGCAATTTTTGCGCCGCCACCCGATTGCCCAAACGCCAAAACCCGCGAAGGGTCACCGCCAAAAGCCGATATATTCTCACGCACCCATTTTAATGCCAATATTAAATCTAATTGGCCGCAATTTCCAGAATCGGCAAATTCGCCATAATTGCCCGTCAATTCACGCTCTAGACGCGCCAAATACAAATAGCCAAAGGCATTAAGGCGGTGGTTTATTGTAACTACAACTACATCATATTCTTGGGCAAGTTTAGTGCCATCATATATCTCGTCAGAGCCAGAGCCATTGGCATAAGCGCCGCCATGAATATAAAACATCACAGCGCGTCTTTTATTATCCAGCGCTGGTGTCCAAATATTCAAATATAGGCAATCTTCGCTCTGATTTGGCTCGTTTGAAGTTTGCGGGCTTGCTGCGCCATATTCCGTCGCATAAATAGGGCGAGTGCTTGGCAAAATTGCGCGTGGCGCGGCAAACCTGTTTGCTTCACCATATTTAATGCCTTTGAACGAATAGATATCGCCAGATTTGCCGCCAATAAAATTGCCGCTTGGCGCGCGGGCAATCGGTTCTAAGCTTTGCGCAATTACTGGCGCACCAAGCAATAGCCCCGCTCCCGATACGCCCGCAATAAATTCGCGCCTTTGCATTTTCCACCTATGGAATAAGATAGTCTGAAAGTTCGGGGACGGATTTTGCTAATTCAGTGGCCATCATGCTGGAAAAGAATTTCGCGCCCTTTTCGCCCAAATGGGTATAATCAAAATTCCTATTAATCGCTCCGTTAGGAACGCCCCTCGGCCTTGGCGCTCGATTTACACAATTTGCTGCGAATGGCGCGTTGGAGCAGCTCGGTGGATTTGCTTGCTGCGGCGCAGGCGGAACAGCGATAGTGGTTCCAGTCTTTGCCGCCGCAATTATTTCGTCGGAAGCTTCTGATTGTGCTAGCTCTAAAGATGCCAGTGCACCCATTTGATTCAATGCGGCAACTGAGGCAGCATTCAAATCAACAATTGCAACATTCTCTTCGCGCCCAATTTTGCGAATGGCTTCGGCCCAAGGCTCTAAGTCATTCTTGACTTTTCCATCTTTAAATGGCCGGCGAGCCAATGGCGTAACCAAAATTGGAATTGCGCCAGTAGCTTTGGTTTCAATGACATAATCACGCATAAACTTCGGAAATTCTGTTACCAAATCGGTTGAACGCCCCGGTTTGCCCGGCATATCATTATGCCCAAATTGGATTAACACATAGGTTTTCACATAACCTGGCGTTTTCATTTCATTAAGCGCCAAGGCCCAAGAACCTTCAGCGCGAAAAGAAAAGCTAGAGCGACCACCGCGTGCTAGATTTACGCATTGCAAATTGGCGGTTAGGTGCCTTGCGCAAAATTCACCGCCCCATCCAGAATTAGTTTGCACAGTTGAATCGCCAACCAAAATTATCTTGCGCGGCATAATCTGCTGATGTGCCGCGCGGGCTTCTTTGTCTATTTGTGGAATATCTTGTGCCATCGCCGCAGTATTTACTAAGGCCATGGCAAAGACAAGCCCGAAAATTCGCATTATATGTCAACCCTTGCAAGTTTCGGGCTAAGCAAATGAATTACCAATACGGCGATCAAATAAACCGAGCCTGCCACTATAAAGAGTGAATAATAAGATCCTGTGGTTTGCAAAATCGCGCCGACATATTTGGCAAACAACATACCACCAATCGCACCAACCATGCCGCCAAATCCGATAACCGATGCAACAGCAGAGCGAGGGAAAGTATCAGACGGCAAAGTATAAAGGTTCGCCGAGAATGCCTGATGCGCCGCAGTTGCAAGACCAATAATGCCAACCGCAACCCATAAATTATTCACTTGTGCCACAAAGAAAATTGGCAATACGCAAAGTGCAAATATGAATAATGTTAATTTGCGCGCTTTATTGACGCTATAACCGCGCTTTATGAAATTAGATGACACAAAACCTCCCACGACAGAACCAACATCGGAAATCAGATAAATGACAACCAATGGAAGGCCAATTGCAAACCAAGCAACCGACGAGGATTTTAAATCCATTTGATAGGTTTTCGATAAAAAGTCAGGCAGCCAGAATAGATAAAACCACCAAATCGGATCAATTAGAAATTTGCCCAAAGCATAAGCCCAAGTTTCCTTAAACGTAATCAATTTAAGCCAAGGAATTTTCTCGCTGGTATCGGCTGGATCGCTTTGAATAAAAGCCAATTCTTTTGCATTCACTTTAGGATGCTTTTCAGGGCTTTTATAGGTAATTTGCCAAATTACTAGCCAAATCAAACTTGCGCCGCCGGTTACATAAAACACCGACTGCCAACCAAAATTTAGCGCCAATAGCGGAACAACTAAAGGTGCAACAATAGCACCAATATTCGAACCCGCATTAAACACACCAGCAGCAGCCGCACGTTCGCGCTGCGGGAACCATTCGGCAATAGCTTTTAAACTTGCAGGAAAAGAACCCGCCTCGCCGAGGCCAAGAATAAAGCGCATTACAGTAAATTGAACTATATTCGTTGCAAGACCTGTAAAAGTGTGCGCCAAAGTCCACATTGCGAAAGCAATTGAATAGCCAAGCTTTGCGCCAATTTTATCAATAATGCGGCCAAAACTAACATAACCTATAGCATAGGCGGCCTGAAACCAAAAAACTACATTCGCATAGCCATTCTCGTCCCAATTAAACACTTCTTGAAGGTCATTTTTCATAAGGCCCAACGATTGACGATGAATATAATTTATCGCCATTGCAGCTAATAAAAGAAAACAGATTACCCAACGATAGCGGCTAGCGCCCTCAAACTCTTCCGGGGTTTGTTCAATTTTTGCCATTTTTCCTCCGACCGCCCGTTTTGGACATATTTGTTATTTGTATTTGTTTTCGATTATGATATTGCCTTGTGACACCGGTGTCAATAGCCAATAGGAGCTGATTAGATTAATTAATTTCATGCATCATCATTCAAGTGCACAAAATCCAACTAGTCGCAAATTTTAACTATGACAGAACTAAAGCGAAGCTAGGGCAAAGTATAATGGAATGCCGATTGCAATATTGAAAGGTAGTGTAATACTAATACTTGTTGTTAGATAAAGCCCAGGATTAGCGTCAGGGAGTGCAATCTTAACAGCAGCAGGCGCCGCAATATATGACGCACTTGCCGCCATAGTTGCAAGCACGGCTACGCCACCTTCCGAAAGGCCGGCTAATTTCCCAGCTAACACCCCAAGACAGCCAAACAAAACTGGAACCAGGGTTCCAAAGAGCAACATAAATAAAATCGAAGACTTAGAATCTCTCATCCGTGCCGCGGCTACAACACCCATCTCAAGAAGAAAAAATGCCAATACACCATGAAACGGAGAAACGAAAACATTAGAAATTGCTTCAACGCCTCCGCGATCTGCCATTAGGCCTATTAATAATCCACCACTGAGCAATATGACACTCTTCCCCGTTAAGGCTTCGCGCAACAAACTCATGGTATTGAATTGCTTTGAAGATTGTAATTTCCCAGCAATCATTAAAGCAATGATGATTCCTGGAATTTCCAACAAAACCAAAAGCGCAGGCAGAAAGCCTTCGTATTTGATTCCAGACATGGCGGCAAAATTTAATGAAGCCATAAAGGTCACGGCAGAAACAGAGCCAAAATGCGCAGCCAATGCAGCCGAGTTAAGTGAGTCGATTTTTCCAATTCTTGAAGCAATAAGGTAAGCAATTACTGGCGTTGTGCAACCTAGGGCCAAAGTAACTAGCGCAGGTATAAAGATTACTCCAAGGTGTGTCTGCGATAATGCGATGCCACCTTTAAGTCCGATTGCGAA
>CAYTWK010000096.1:0-7019 GCA_964442095.1 uncultured Caulobacteraceae bacterium
GCTGTAATCACCGCTTTGGGACTGCATGCATTGCAACATCGCGGTCAAGAGGGTTGCGGCATTGCGACCTTTGACGGTCAATTATTTTATAATGAGCGCCATCTTGGTTTAGTTGGGGACCATTTTACCCAAGCTGACTTGCCACAAAGACTTCCCGGAACAACGGCAATCGGCCATGTCCGCTATGCCACCCAAGGCGGCACGATTTTGCGCAATGTGCAGCCACTTTTCGCAGATTTATCCTCTGGCGGCTTTGCAGTTGCCCATAATGGCAATTTGACAAATGCTAGAGCTCTACGGGAGCATTTGGTAAATTCGGGCGCAATATTTCAATCTACATCCGATAGCGAAGTATTCCTGCAATTAATCGCGCGCTCAAAGGCTTCAAAAGTTGTTGGCCGCCTAATAGACGCTTTATCGCAAGTTGAAGGGGCTTATGCCATTGTCTGCCTTACCAAACAAAAACTAATCGGTGCGCGCGACCCGAATGGTATTCGCCCACTTGTATTGGGTGATTTAAAAGGCAGCCCAGTATTCGCCTCGGAAACTTGCGCTTTGGATATGATTGGGGCCGAATATATTAGAGATGTCGCGGCTGGCGAAATCGTGGTTTGCTATGATGGCAAAATCGAAAGCCATTTCCCATTTGGCAAAAATAAAGCGCGTCCTTGCGCTTTTGAATATGTATATTTTGCCCGCCCCGATAGCATGATGGACGGAAAATCGGTCTATGATATCCGCAAGAGAATGGGCAATCGCCTCGCGATAGACACGAAAGTAGAGGCCGATGTTATTGTTCCGGTGCCAGATTCTGGTGTTCCTGCTGCATTGGGCTTTTCACAAGAATCAGGAATTCCCTATGAATTAGGAATAATACGCAATCATTATGTCGGTCGCACCTTTATTGAGCCAACACAATTAACCCGCTCGCTGGGCGTAAAGCGCAAGCACGCCGCCAATCGCTCTGTCCTAGAGGGGAAGCGCGTTGTTTTGGTCGATGATTCAATTGTTCGCGGCACAACTTCAAAAAAGATTGTTCAATTGGTGCGTGATGCTGGTGCTACCGAAGTTCATTTTCGCTCTGCTTGTCCGCAGATTCTATGGCCTGATTTTTATGGCATTGATATGCCGGATAGAGATCAATTAATGGCTGCGCGCATGACTATAGAGGAAATGACCGAGGAATTAGGTGTTGATAGCCTAGGCTTTTTATCGGTTGATGGGCTATATTGGGCGCTCGGTGAAGAAAGCCGCAATCCATCAAATCCGCAATATGCCGATCATTATTTTACTGGCGAATACCCAACTCGGCTATTGGATCAAAGCAATGCTCAATCTGATAAATTCCATCAATTATCATTTTTGGTTGAAGCATAAAATTTAATTGGAACTATTATAATGAACAATAAACCAGTTTGTCTGATTACTGGCGCATCTCAAGGAATTGGCCGCGCAAGCGCTCTTATTATGGCGCGCGCTGGTTGGCATATAATTGCCACCGCACGAACCCAAAAGGCGCTAGAAAGCCTCGATGATGAAATCCTCGCCATTTCAGGCGAACACGCGACTTTAGTTCCATTAGATTTAAAAGATGGCGCTGGAATTGATAGATTGGGCGGCGCAATTTTTCAAAGATTTGGCAAATTGGACGGCCTTATCCATGCAGCAGCACGTTTGGGCGATTTAGGACCACTTCATCATGCAACACCGCGTGAGGTGCAGAATATCATTGATATAAATATCACCGCGAGCGTGCGCCTTATCGCATCAATGAATGATTTATTGGTTTTCGCACCCAATGGCCGCGCGGTTTTCCTGTCTTCAAGCGTTGCCCAAAAGCCAATGGCGTATTGGGGACTATATGGCGCAACCAAATCCGCCCTTGAGACTATGGTAAAGGCATGGGCCGCCGAACAATCATTGAATAATATTGTCGCGACGATTTTAAACCCTGGCGCGATTGGAACGGCGATGCGGCGCAAAGCCTTCCCTGGCGAAGATCAATCCACCCTACCCGCGCCTTCTGACCTTAATTCCCTGATTTTGGAACTAATGTCGCCCAAGAGAGATAAGTCACTAAATGGCGCATTGGTGAATTTTCGCGATACCGAACATTTCAAAGCATGGGAGGCGAAGAAGAGTTAATAAAAATGGCACATCTATCTTAGTGCTGGGTGCACGGAGCGTCGCTTTCCGATACGACCCTATAAGCCGCACACCCCCTTCGACTTGACTGTGCCAAGCCACTTCCCAATGAAAGCGGCAGAGGTAAAGCACTCTATCTTACTATTTCCCGCGCTTTGGGCGCGAAGAATTGCCTTTGCGCGCGTCTTTGGCCCTCAAGTTTTTCGCGGTAAATGCGCCGCCCGATTTAGCAAGAGCGCGTTTTGCACGTGTCTTGGGTGACATTGCGTTCTTCGCTCCTGCGGCTTTACGCGCGCGCTCTACGGATACTTTTTCAGGCGCAGGTATTGATGGCCCCTTTGTATTAGATACACGTTTACGCGGCGTATCATCGCCATCAACAAACGGGTTTTTCGGCGCGCGCACAAAAAAGCGAATTGGCACGGCGGGCATATCAAATGCGACACGAATTGAATTCGTCAAATAGCGCACATAAGTATCCGATAGGCTAGAAGCGCGCGAAGCCAATAAAACAAAAGTTGGCGGACGCGCTTTTATTTGCGCAATATAGCGTGGTTTTATACGGCGGCCATCAACAGCAGGCGGGGGCTGTTTCGCTACAGCCTCCTTTAGCCAATCATTTAGATCACGGGTCTTTATGCGCGCATTCCAATCTTCATGGACATTCATCACCGCAGGCATCAGATTTTCAAGCCCAATCCCGCTAAGAGATGATACCACAACCATGGGCGCACCTTTTAGTTCCGGAAGTCCTTTTTCGGACTTTTCCTTTAACTCGGCGAGCTTTTCAGCTGGATTTTCAACCAAATCCCATTTTGTGATTACATAAACAAGACCGCGCCCTTCGCGCGCCACCAAATCGGCAATTTGCATATCTTGCTTTTCAAATGCCTCATCGGCGCCCATAATCATAAAGCAAATTTCAGCAAAACGGATTGCGCGAATTGTATCAGCAACTGAAAGGCTCTCAAGCTTTTCTTGAACTTTGGCTTTGCGGCGCATACCAGCAGTATCGACGAGGCGGATTTTACGCCCTTCCCATTCCCAATCAATACCTATTGAATCACGCGTTATACCGGCTTCTGCGCCGGTTATCAGTCTTTCATCTTCAATCAAAGCATTGATAAGAGTTGACTTACCCGCATTCGGCCGGCCAATAATCGCAAGCCTTAGGGGTGGATTGGTTTCGTCTTCGCCGTGCCCCAAATCTGGCGCCGCTTCATCGCCTAATTTTTCCAAAAAGGCGGCATATAAATCGGACATTCCTTCGCCATGTTCGGCGGATATTGGAATGGGTTCGCCTAAACCGAGTGCGAATGCCTCATTTACGCCATTTTCGCTTTGCTTGCTTTCGGCCTTATTCGCCAAGAGCAATACCGGCTTTTCGGATTTACGCAAAATGGCGGCAAAATGCTCATCGATAGGGGTAATACCGACCCTGGCATCAACAACAAAAAGGCAGATTTGCGCTTCTTCTATTGCGGCAATAGTTTGGGCAAGCATTCTAGCTTCAAGGCTTTCGTCTTGAACGTCCTCATAACCAGCAGTATCTATCAAAACCAAATCAAGATCGCCAAGGCGGCCTTTGGCCTCGCGCCTATCACGCGTGACACCCGGCATATCATCAACAATCGCCAGTTTGCGCCCAACGAGGCGATTAAACAAGGTGGATTTACCGACATTGGGCCTACCAACAATCGCAGTTTTTATAGCCATTATTTTACGCCCTTAATTCGCAATTATCTCAGTGCGATAATCTCTGCGGAGTTGGAATAAAAATAAACAGTGCCGTTTGCGGCAATTGGCGCAATAAGAAGTGGCGATTTGGTTTTTATACTATTGATAGTTTGGCCATCTTGGGCATTTATTGAAACAATTTCACCGCGCGAAGAACCCAATATTAGATTACCGTCAACCATTATTGGGCCCGACCATGTTACACGCTTCTTACGCTTCTTTGCGTTTTCGAATTGCTCAAGCTGTCTTATCCATTTAACCTTGCCTTCTTTGCGATCTAGGCAATAAAGCTCGGAATCGGTGGAAACCACGTAAAGATAGTCCCCTGCTACCCATGGGCTTTGGATTGAACCAATTGGCTTATCCCAAAGCATTACGCCAGAGCGCAAATCAATTGCTGACACTATGCCCGATTGCGAAACTCCATAAACAGTGCCCGCAACAATTACAGGTCGGCCAGGGATATCACTAATGGCAGAAAGCGATGTGCCGCTTTCTTGGCGCGTAAGCGATTCAGACCATAATTTACGGCCATTCCCCGCAAGGCTCGCCACCATTTCGCCCGAAGCAAATGGCGTAACCAAAGTATCACCCAAAATCGCAGACGAAGAAGCGGCAAAAACCCGCGCTGATTCCGCAATTGCGTTT
Organism: uncultured Caulobacteraceae bacterium; assembly: GCA_964442095.1. Lineage (GTDB taxonomy): Bacteria > Pseudomonadota > Alphaproteobacteria > Caulobacterales > Aquidulcibacteraceae > Pseudaquidulcibacter. The sequence continues at coordinate 4,531 of CAYTWK010000096.1, forward strand.
TGTGTCCAAATAATCTCGCCGTCCTTGATATTAATCGCGTATAATTGGCTATCATTACTAACCACAAATGCGCGATTATTGGCAACCAATGGCGCGGTATGCACTGGCGCTTCGGTCTTTACGCGCCATAATATAGCGCCCGATTGCGCTTCCAATGCTATAACTTCCCCAAAGCCAGAGCTTACGACAATTGTATTTCCTTCAATCCCAATACCGCCAGAAATCGCATATGCTGTTCCACGATAAAATCCACGCCTTTGGCTTTGTGCAAGACGCGCCGTCCATATTATGCGATTGTCCGCAAGATTAGTTGCGTGCAAAACCATATTGGCATCAATAGAATATAATACATTATTCGCAACAATTGGCGCCGCAATCAAACCGCTAGTTTTTGCAGGGGCGGATCCAATTTTCTTACGCCAAGCAATTGATAATGAACCATCACCTTTGATATTTTGTGGTGAATTAGTTAGGTTTCCACCTGCATTTGGCCAATCTTGCAATACCTTCGCTTCTGGAACACTAACCGCAACATTTTGAAGGCTTGGGTCAATTTCAATACTCTTATCACCCGCAAGGACGGCAATCCTACCTTCGGTTTTGGCTTTGGCCTTTTTATCCGCATCGCCGCCAAAAACATTACCTATTCCGCGAACAACGGCATTATCACTTAGGGTGGAACAGCCAGTCAAAACCATAAAGGTGCATAAAACTGGAATAGCAAGATAGCGCAAATTAACTCTAGCTTTGGCCATTAATTCGCACCCCCGTCTTTAGTCGCTGGATTTGCACTTGGTGTGCTCTCTGCTTTTGGCTCTTCTGGAGCATTGGTCGCTTTGGGGGCAGCCTGTGACTTTGTAATTGCATCAACTTGCTTTTGCTGGGCCCGAGTTATGGCTTCTTGTTCACGCATTGCTTTTTGACGCTCTCGCTCGATTTCATTCAACATTTCATTGCGCGCTTGAGGATTATCTTGCACAGCTTGTGGCGCTTTTGCCCCTGCTGGTAAAGGTGTTTCAATTATGCGCACATCATCAGGGATTTTGGTGCCGGGGGGTAATTTAACCCCGGGTGGTAAACGAACTATACGTTTGCCATCTGGGCCAATCTCTTGTGGCGGACCAGCTTGTTGCGGTGCTTGTTGCTGTTGTGCATTCGGATTTTGACCAAGCGGCATTAAATCAGCGGAAGCAGCAGCACCCGAATTAATTACTGCTAAAGCTTGCCCTGCCCGTGCGCGAACGCCTTCTGGTGCTAATGGATCAATTTGTAATAATTGATACTCAGCTTTCGCAGATTTTATATCACCAGCTTTCCATTGCGCCGCCGCTTTCAATTCGCGCGCTAAAACCGCAAATGAACCTTTATTCTTTATGATGGCATCAAGCCTTGCATTTAGTTTATCAATAGCCTCAGAATCGGCGGCAATATAGGCCGCACGAATCCGTGCTAAATCGCCTAAATCCTTGTCACCTGATTTTTGCGCGGCTTCATCAAAACCCTTTAATGCACCCGCATTATCACCTTTTTCTTGAAGAACCGCTGCGGCTTGGATACGCGCAAGTGTGGCATAGCCTTTTGGTGCAGTTTCAGCAACTTTGCCCAAAGCCGCAACGCCGCCGTCAATATTGCCGGTTTGCAAAAGCTTCATAGCGTCATAATAGGCGATGGCCGCTGCTTCTGTGGCCTTGGCTTGGCTCGCGCGCCAAAATTGGAAGCCGCCACCCAAAGCAAGGGCAAGCACGGCAAAGCCAATCATATAAGGCATGGCTTTTTTCGCGCGGCTTTCTACGGTTTCGCGGCGAAGTTCCTCTTCGGCTTCTTGCAATAAATCACTCAAAGGATACTCCAACTCTTAATTCAAAACTTAGTATTTAACTCTATTGTGACAGGCAATAAACTAATCTAGGCACAGCTTCAATCATTGAAACATTGCATTTAGCCTAGTTTCTGCAATATCAGATGCAATAAAGATGTTTTGGCAGGTTTGGTAGCTTTTTCAAGTGTATAGAGATTACAATAGTTTAAGGCGTGCCGATATCGTGTGACCAAAACCCTGAGCGAGACCGAAGGTCGAGGGTGGGGTTTTGATATATTTATATATGCACGGCCCGCCCATATGCATCAAGCACACTTTCATGCATCATTTCCGACAATGTTGGGTGCGGGAATATCGTATCCATCAATTGCACTTCGGTGGTTTCAAGGCCCATTGCCACAGCATAGCCTTGAATCATTTCCGTAACCTCGGTGCCAACCATATGCGCGCCCAATAATTCGCCTGTTTTGGCATCAAACACGGTTTTAACTAAACCTTCGGCCTCCCCGAGTGCGACAGCCTTGCCATTACCTACAAATGGGAAGCGCCCAACCTTAAGCTCATAGCCCAATTCTTTTGCTTTAGCCTCGGTGAGGCCAATACTGGCAACTTGCGGGGTGGCATAGGTGCAACCAGGAACGCGGCGTGGATTAATTGGGTGCGCATGAAT
>CAYTWK010000097.1:0-7005 GCA_964442095.1 uncultured Caulobacteraceae bacterium
AAAGAAGCGCAATTGGCCAAAAACGGCTATAGAATGGCAAAGATAATGGTCGAATATTACCAAAACAATTAAGTAAAATTGTATTTTCCCTATTAATAATAAATACACCAAATTATGATTACTTTGTGTTAATCTATCTATGGTAGTGATTATTTGCAAGGAAACGACAATGCACCAGAAAGTATGTCTATTAGTCGAAAATGATCCATTCCAATCGCGCGATTTGGCAAACCTAATCAGCGATAACAATCTTACTGTATATTTAGCACGCGATACCGCACAGGGAACTGAAGTGCTTCAGACACAGGCTGTAGATTTGGTCATGTGCGATTTATATATGGAGCAAGATGAAACTTCCGCGATTACTATCCTAAAGCAACATGCAAGCTCGCTCCCATTGATTGCTGTTGCCAAGCGCCAGCCGAAGCCCGTCCCTACACGCGTTGCCCTAACCAAGGCACGCGCGAATGGGGCGGACTTCATAATGGAAAGCCCTTTTGACGGCGAAAAATTCACAAAATTAGTTGAATTGGCCGAAAAATACGTTGCTAATGGTGGGCGGCTTTCACATGCTATGCTGGTTGGCTGCAATTCTCCAATTTTGGACGAGTGTTCGCAAATCCTTGAGAATAGAGAATTTCGCGTCACTCGCGTAGATAATCTACGCGATGCGCTGAGTGTTACCTGCCCACTTGATGTAGATGTAATAATTGCGCGCTTCTGCGGCGATGACAAAGACTGCCGCGATTTGGTGGTTCAATTATCGCAATATTTCCCTGGAGTGGGCATTGTATCTATTGGTGATGCCGACGAACACAAAATCAATGATGCGCTAAGATTGGGGGCAACCACTTCTTATTTCGGCGAATTAACTGAAGGTGCTCTTTTAGGCGCAATCCGCAATGCGCAAATCATTGCCCATTCGAACCTCTTAAGGGCCGCCTATCTTGAACTTAGTGAAGGCACTACAAATATAATTGCGGCATAATTGTTGCGATTACGCCAATCAATATTAGCGCAATCGCAATTAGTTTGCGCATTGGCAAACGCTCTTTAAACTTAAATGCGCCAATAATGATAGATGCTGGCGATTCAATTAATAGATTTATGGCTTTTATCATTGCCGCCGGCGCAAGGCCCAATGCCAAAAACCACATTATCGATGCACTAGCGCCCGCTGCGCCCGCGCTTAGGCTCTGTTTCCAAGACTTTAAAGCAATGATAAAATTCGCGCGCTGCCAAATCAATAAATAAAGCCCCAAAAATAGCCCTTGGGTAAATTGCACCCATGTTACAGTTAATGCGCTGGCGATTAATGTTGCATCGGGGGTAACCGACAAAACTGCGCCGCGAAATGAATTGACCGAAATTGCAAAACTCAGGCCCGAACCAAGGCCCCATAGACCAGCGCGCAAATCACTTAGTGCGACTGCTTTTGTAGAACCACTTTTTGGCCAAGTTGCCAAAATCATACCAATGGAGGCAATCAATATTCCCGACCATGAAATTGCGCTTAGATTATCGCCCAATGCAAAAAAGCCAAAAAGTGCTGTTATCGCTAGAGATGAATGCTGCAATGTTGCACCCAATGCAAAGCTCGAGTTTTCCATCGACTTTAAAAGCGTCATAGTCCCCATTATTTGGGCAAATGCGCCGATTGCCGAATAAATCACAAAAGCTTTTGGCTCCGCTATTCCAATAGTGCCTTGGACGATACTAAGCGTCAGAAACACTCCCAAAGAGATAGGCACACCAAAGGCAAAGCGCACCCATGTAGCCGCCCATACGCCGGCAGATGACATAAGGCCACGCTGAAAACTATTGCGAAATGCTTGAAAAATGGACGCGGTTAAAGTTAGAAAAAGCCACATAGCCCTTCCTTTAATGCGCTTCGAAAATATCGCAAATCCGCCATTATTATGCCTTTAATCGGGCGCAATTACTGCTATGATGTTTATTGCGCTATTTTGGCGCGTTTGATGGGGTTTGAAAATGGCAAATAATAATTTTATTCCAGCAGCAATTCTGGCTACTGGAATTGCGCTCTCAGGTTTCTTTGCAGGTAATGCATTGGTGAAATCTCGCCTTGGGTTTAGAACCGTGACGGTAAAGGGCCTCGCGGAGCGTCAGGTAAAGGCAGATTTAGGGTTTTGGCCCATAAGATTTGTCGCAAGTGGGCCAACCCTAGACGCGGCGCGCGGATCGCTTGCGCAATCAGAAACCATTATAAAAGAATATCTGAAGACCCAAGGTTTTACCGAAAAAGATTTTCAAGTTCAAAACATCACGGTCGAGGATAAATGGGCCAATTCTTATGGGAACCAAGTCCAAGAAGGTTTGCGTTATTCATTGACCGAAAACATTATGCTACGCTCGTCTGATGTTGCACGCATTTCAAAGGCAGCTAGTGGCGCCTCCAGTCTTTTATCTCAAGGCGTAGTTTTGGCCTCTGGTGATTCAAGTTCTGAGCCATCATTTTTATTCACCAAATTGAACGATTTAAAGCCACAATTATTGACCGAAGCTACACAAAAGGCGCGTGAAGCTGCTCAAAAATTTGCCCAGGAGTCAGGCTCCAAGGTCGGCTCTATTCAAAATGCAAATCAAGGCGTAATCGAAGTTAATCCTGCAATCGAAATACCAAATGAATCTGGCGACAAACAGATCGATAAAAAAGTGCGGGTGGTAACCACCATCACCTATTTTATCAAGGATTAAGCCTTAACCGAAACCAAATTGCCCACCGCCATATCAGGGCTATTTAGTTTAGCCTGAAGATTGACCGTTTCGTCAATCAATTCCTTTAGTTCGGTTTCACCATCTTTGATTATTGTCTCGCCTTCTTTATCACTGCCATTAAAGCGGATTTGGGCCTTAAATAGTTCCGAATAATGTTTGATTTCATCAATCATATTACGAACACCGCGCATAAATTTTCCATGCTCATCGGTCAATAGGCTATGGGCATATGCGCGAATAGCATCTAAAGGCGGCGTTTTCGGGACACTAGATTCTTCTTCACCTTCAGCCAAAATCACGGCTTTGGTATTTGAAGGCTTATCTAGGGCTTCTTTTGGAATTGGTGTTTCCTTTGGCGCAATTTGGACCGCATCGTTTATATTGGCATCATTGGCATTTAGCGAAGCATCTTCGCCAAACATTTCGGACTCTTCGATTTTTTTGGCTTCGTCCTCGGCCATTTGCGCTCGATCCATAGCCGCGCTTTGAATATTTGGGGTCAGGCTAGGCTTATCGCCAATTGCGTCTTTATAGTCTTTAACAACAGATTTTAGTTCTTTTGCAATAGCATTCAAAGTCTTGGCCAAAAATTTGGGATCACCACCAAACGCCTTTTTAAGCGCCACCATGCGCTTTTGTAATTCATCAAAGCGGCGTAGCGCGTCTTGCTTCTTTTTTTCGCGGATTTCAGCATTGGAATTTTGCAAACCCGAAAGTGCGGTCTTAGCGGTATTAGCTGCTTCTTTTACTCTAGTGAGCGCCGCAATTTCTTTTTCGCCCATTTGTGGCAAGCGCGGCGCAAAGGCAGCTGGCCCGCCAGTATTAGTGGGGGTAGCTTGGGGCCTTTGCGGCGTCACAGCATAATTAGGAGCTAAAATCATGCCCTAAGAATATCACGAAGGAGTTCAAAATGGGTTTTCTCAATCGATAAAATTTTATCGGATTTAATACTTTTTAGCTATCATAAATCGGGTTTAGGGTGGACAAAGGCCAAATGCCGAACCCGCAGACGGCCCACTTTTTCGGCAAATATAGCGTATTCTTGAAGTTTCGCTATCAAAGACATAAAGCCGATTATGGGCATATAGCATTGTCGTAAAAGAATTAAATCGCGCTGCGCCAATCGCATTGCCATTCGCATATCCGCATGAATTTGCCCCAGCGAGGCTCGAAACAGCGCCATTAGGCGCGATTTTCCTTATCCAGCATCCGCTATTTAGAGCGACAGAGCGAACATCACCAACATAAAGATTGCCAGCATTATCCCGCGCGATTGCCTGCAAATGGTTAAATCTTGCAATATTAGGTGCGCCATCAAGCCGCCCTATTTGGCCTGAACCTGCGATTGTAGTTACTTGACCGTTTGAGCTAATTTTGCGAATTCGCCGGTTCCCAACATCGGTAAGGTAGATATTCCCGAGACTATCCGTAATCATGGCTCCAATGCCAAAGAACTTAGCGCTTGCACCATTGCCATCTGCATAGCCACTATTGTCGCTTAGGTCGCCCACAAAATTCGCAAGCGCTCCGCTGCTTGGATCCAATATCATAATTGAATTACTATAACTAATATAAAGCTTTCCAGCCGGAGCCATAGCAATTTGACCAAAAAATTCTTTTCCTTGCGGAAAATTTATATTCAGTGTCGAAACCATGCCATTGATGGAAATCTTGCGTATAAGATTGCCATTATCAGATCGGCTAATCACATAAAAACCGCCCGCGCCATCGGAAATCATATTAGGGGGATAGGTGAAAGTTGCACTACTAACAGGGCCATCAATATTACCTTCTTGGCCACGAATTCCGGCGAAGCTCGAGACATTGCCCATACTATTCATGCGCCTTATGGTATGAAACCTAAGCCCAGGGAAATAGATCTGCCCATCCGCACCCAAAGCCATTTGCCCAATTCCGCCGGTCAATGCCGCCGCCGCACCGGTGCCATCATAGGGTATAGGGCCATTGCCGCCGCCAAAAGTCGCGCCGCCGGCAATAAATCGAACAGAATGGGTCGCCTGCGCCAAAGCTGGCGTAGCGAAAAGCAAAGTCGCCACAATGATTTTTGAAATGATATGTGGCTTTCTTGCGCATTCTTTCATATTCGAATTTCCCTAAATTATTAATCGCCTTATGCAAATTGCAAAAAATGGTGCGCGGCCTTCTCAAAATAGACCAAGCAGCGCGCCTTTTGGTCAAGCCGGGTCGAGTAGCTTCCAACAAAATGTCCCGCCGCTGTTTTCATGAAACACGCCGCCGCTGCGAACACAGCGTCGCCTTTCTAGCCAGACCCAGCTAGGAGCACCATCAGGTGCTTCGCTTAGGCCAAGGCGGCTATTATTCATGGCCCTCGGTTCAACCACTTCTGATACCGAAAATCCAAGTGCTCGAACTTGAACCGCAGTTACTTCTCTTCCTGGCAAACAGAAGCTACCGTGCGAATTGGTTACCCAAGTTCCACCGCCAGAAATACATCGCCGCCGTTTGGTTTTAGCGTCAATATTATCTTGATCTGGCGCCCGACGAAATAATGACATAATTTCATCTTTATTTATTGGTTGTAGCGCACGATTATCCGGTGGCGTCGGAGCTACTGCGCTTTGTGCAAAGCTCTGGGTTGGCGCGATAATTGCCGCGATAAGCAATGCACCAATAAAACTATTCTTTAGGATTTTTGACATTTTGAGAGACCTTTGAGTTAAAGAAATAGTGGGTTACGAAAATGAATAAGGGCGGCGGGATATGGGTTGTGCCGCCGCCCTTACTTCAAGAGTTCACCTAATTAAGCTGAATGATTGTTGCTACACTTGCCGCGGGTGGTGGCGTGCCAACTCTAGCAACTGCAGGAGCCGCAACTAAAATAGCTACATATTGATCTTTTGCATTGCTACAAATTACATCGCGCTGTTCCCAAGTATCGTTTGGCAAAGGTAATTTTTTAACCGCCATTTGGTATTTGATATGCATCAAATACCATTGCCCCGGCTTCAAATGCCCGCTGGCAAGAAAGTTTGATGACGAGCCATCGCTATAGGAATTTGCAAAACTTCCGCTCGGTCCAGTCCAAATTGAAGTAGGCGGTGTCCAAGGTGACGCGTTCCACCAACCCCTCAATGCATGGTAACCACTCGAAACATCAGTGCCGCTGGCGAAATCCGAAGCTTGTGGAATTTGCACACTATTTACAATTGGCCCAGTAGGCGTAACCGCCTTAATTTGTCCGACGACTAACAACGAATTCATTGTATAGCCCGACGGGGTCCAATTTGACAAATAATGGGCAAAGCTGCTCATCTGATTATCAAGAGCCGCGGTTGGTAGAAACTGAAGCCCGTAGGATTGCGTCGAATTTTTGCCCGGCAATTGGTGAACACGGAACATTGATTGATATGCGCTTGGCGTCATTGCTACTGGTGGGCAACAAATTCGAATATTATTTGGATCTTCGAAATTTCTTACGTCACCAATATTAACAGCCTGACCAACAGTGCGAGGCACAGCAGTGCGCGGATCTAATTGCGCCATCTGTATTGAGCCTTCCACTGGGCAACTTGAGCAGTCTAAAGGCTTGGTATTCACTACTGGCTCTGCTTGTGCGAAGCCAATAAAACCCAAGGCAAAAGTGCTTGCCAAAATTACTTTTCTAATCATCTCTATCTCCTTTTTGAAAAAAAGTTGTTAAATCTGTCCCTTTCAATTTTGGCCTCTCGACCGATTTTCCCATTTTCAACAATTGCTAAAGGACACGAGATTGAAAAATGGGGAAAATTTTAACGTTCACCTCAATAATGTTACATGCCCGACGTAATTGTGGCGGCGGCCATAAAGGTAGAAAACATTGGGTTCACGCGGGCCACAACTAAAGCCGGAGGCTGCGCCATCCTCGCTAAAAATGACTGTGGTATCGCCGATTTTTGCGATGCTGCGGTTCAGATTGACATTATTTCTTGGGCAAAGCCTTTGGGCAAAGTCATAGATATTGCGATATTCACCCAATTGAATGCGATTATTCATAATGGCATTTATGGTTTCAGGCGAATCCGATAGCGCCGCCATTGCAATTTCACCGACTTTATTAATTTCGACAAAGTTTGAAACCGCATAATGACCAGCTTTTATCGATCTTTGGCCTTGTGCATTTTGCGGGGCATCAAAGGCAATGGTTTCAATTGTGATTTCGCCAGAGTTTTGGGCCCTGCGGCCAGTATCTATCGCTTCGACAACATCGGCGGCCTGAAGGCGCGTGCGCCGGTGCGCAGCGCCGGT
>CAYTWK010000098.1:0-6986 GCA_964442095.1 uncultured Caulobacteraceae bacterium
CTGATCAGGCGAACCTGTGCAACCAGGCGCGACGGTATCGGCGCAGCCCCAATAACCAGGAAAGTCATTGGCCTGTGTATTTTCACCGTCGGTAATCAAGACCATTGCCTTTTTAGTGTTTGACCCAACATATGCCGCTGGCGGTGTGGTTAGTCCAAAGAAATTAGACCATTGCGCGCGCGGTGAGAGCATACGAAGTCCCCACATAAGGCCTACATCATTATGCGTGCCGCCAACAACTGGTGACATACGGTCAAGAGTGGCCAAAACTTGTGGACGCGAACCAGAAAGGCCAAGCATTGGCATCGGGCAATTTATATTTGGCCCCGTTGTAGGCTCGAAAGTCGTCCAATCTGTTGCTGGAACCCATGCGCACCATTGGCCGCCGCCAGAATTCCATGCAATTTCATTTGGATCTGCTACGCATGGGCTTGTATTTAATGTTGGCATAGGTGCTGGCGTACAATTCCATGTATTTACGCATTGCCCGCTTGTAGGCGTATAAATATTACGTCGGCCGTGATCATATGGCGCAGGGCCATAATATTTTTGGGTATTTTGGCCACACGCGACCATTGTAACAGCTGCTGCCGCGGCATTACAAATGTCATAACTGCAATCATAGAACCAGCAACCGGGGGATTGCGCCTTTTTTACTTGCGTAAATGAGACTTTGGGCGGCATATTTGATGGTTGCCTTGGCGCGCTCGTGGGCAAAATAGGCGGCGCCACATTATTAAGCGCCAATTTCTGACTTTCTATTGTTTCGGCAAATTGTGTCTTTGGTTTATTTTTCGGGACATAATTGCCATCCATACAGCGACCAATTCCAGAACCAATACCATTTCCATTATTACACGGTGGCGGCGGAGGCGGTGGACTAGGCGGTGGCGGTGGCGAGCTCGGCGGTGGCGGCGGACTTGGTGGCGGCGGTGGCCCCGGTGGCGGTGGAGGACACGCTTCGCAAGTTTGATTTACCCTTGTAGTCGGGCGCCAGTCAAACATATGCGGATGATTTTGGACGGACAATGCATCCCATTTCATTGTTGGATTCGCTGCGTCTGAAACCGTGGAGCTTTCGCCCGCGCCGGAAATACATCCGCGCCAGCCGACTGGCGCAAATTTTGTCAAAAGCGTTCCTGCGCTATCATTTAAATAGGTGCTTCTATTCATTGGCGAAGCAATTAATTGACGCGAACCATAGTCAGGAACTGTATTATTAAGCGACGCCGTATTCCAACCAAGCGGCGCTTCGGATTTTATATTTACCGTTGAGGCAAATGGCACAACACCAATCCTTAGGCTTCCGGGGCGAACAGTTCCAGTAAAGGAAGCATTTACAAAGCTTTTGGCTGCATTTCTTAAAAGGGTGAAACGCGTGTTTGGTCGTCCGTCATAATTAAACATTGACCCCGTATTATCAAGAACCAATACCATCTCGAGAAAGGCACTATTACCGGCCGCAGCAACCGCAACAGATCTAATTGGGATACGGCTTATCGTGCTTCCTTCAATTCCAAAAATCTGACCAAATATTAAAAGCGCATCGCCAGTTGCGGTGGCGCGTAATGCGCCATCAGCGTCAAAAGTTATATTTAGGGCAACATTATTGGCTAGGCCATCTAATTGGCGCTTGTTGGCGTCAAAGCTTTTATTGGCAGATGCAATTGCTGTTGCTTGCGATGTTGCTATAGGAACACCGACCAATCCATTTTGCGATCGCTTGCCCGCCAATGCCGCAGCATCAGTAATCGAGTTTAGCTTATTTTTTACATTTATGACACGCGAAAGTTCCATCGCGCTTGCGCCGATTGTAAGCAGTGCGCCCGCAGCCAAAGCAAAAATTAGAGCCGAGGAACCCGAATTATCATTTAGAAGCTTTTTTCTATTTTTCATGCTCATCTACCAACCCTTGCCCGATAAAGGACTTTACTGGTCAGTATGGCATTAATTACTTAATAGTATGCAAATTTTAGAAACTTCTATTCTTTAATTCGCAATTTGAAAGTTTCCTTAGCGATAGCTTCAAAGATTGTGGTTAGATTTGCCGCATCTACAGCATATGCATGGTCTTGTTTGTTTCCTGCACACTGAAACAATAGGTTTACAGCGGCGCTATCACTAACATTGACTGCGATTGTATAAAGCTCAATGTCATAGTCATCTCTAATGGCCGCACACCATTGAAGCATTCTTTGATCCAGTGTCGCGCGCGATGGCGCACCGCCCTGACAATTTGGTGAGTTTTGCTCGCTGCAACCCCAATATCCGGGATAATTAATCGCTTCTTGATTCGCGCCATCAGTGATTAAAATAATGATCTTCTTACCATCTTTTTCGGTAAATGATTTTGGCGCTGTATGGCCAAAGAAATTTACCCACTCGGTGCGCGGCGAGAGAACCCGAAGCCCCCAACGCAAGCCAACATCAGCATGGGTTCCACCTGGGGCAGGTGACATTCTATCGATTGTATTAATAACTTGTGGTCGCGAACCCGATAAGCCAAGCATGGGCATTGGACAATTAAGGTTCGGTCCAACAATAGGGTCGAATTTTGTCCAATTGCTAAAAGGGACGCTTTGGCAACGCGCACCACCAGCATCATTCCACGCAATTTCATTGGGATCTGAAACGCATCCTGTTGCGGTTTCTGGATTCATATCAGCTCTACATCCACCGGTAACACATTCGCGGGTTCCGACGAAATTAAAGAATGCATTGCGCTTTCCATTATCCGCCCAAGGCCAACAATTTATTGCGGTTTTTTGTTGCACGCCAGCTGGGCAGGCCCAATAAGAACATGCATAATTAGAGCAAGAGCAAGCCACATTGGAAACTTTTGATCCAGTAAAGTTGGCGAATTGGCTAGATTTGTTAAGTGGCGATAAATCACCTTGGGTGCCGCCGCCACCGCCACCGCCGCCGCCGCCACCGCCGCCACCGCCTCCACAGCCCGTGCATCTTTGACAGGTGCCATTGACCATTTTCCTCTGTTTGCGAGTTGCAGTATCAACCCGTGCAGGAATCAAAAGTGGGTCAAACACCATTTGGGCTTTAGGATTATCATTTTGGGCTTGGCTTTCTTGATTGCCACTAATACATCCGCGCCAACCAACCGGCGCAAAATTTGTCGCCAATTCTTCATTGGTTTGAGAGATATAGGCACTTCTATCCATAGTAGTAGTAGGCAATATACGCGAGCCATAATCGGCAGGGCTTAGATTTGCTGCGGGCGAAGCATCGCTACCTAATGGAACTTCGCTCTTGATATTTACAGTTGTAGTCCAAGGAATAACTGCAACTCGCATTTTGCCCGCTCCGGACGCCTCGTCAAAGAGAACATTTACAAACTGCTTAGCTGCTTGGCGCATCAAGGTAAAGCGCGTTACATCGCGGCCGTCTTTTTCAAACATAGAAGCAGTATTATCGAGCAATATCGCAACTTCTATCGCCTTTTGCGAGCCAGCAGTAGCAACACCGGTGGCTTTAATATTGACAGTATTTATGCCGACCGCACCGGCAAACATTGTATCAAATTGACCAGATAGATTAACGCGCGCGGATCCGTCTTCATCCCATAGGAAACTTGCGGTTAGACCGTGAATTCCGCTATTTGCCGGAGGAATAAGGCCTTCGAAGTGCTTTTGGCCGACAGTTTTTGCATGCGCTCTTTGGGTCGCCTCATCATTAGCAAGGCTTTCAACTTGTGCTTTCTTAGTTACTAAAGCAACAGCATCAGCGATTGATTGGATTTCGGCACGGCCATGGGAAATTCGTGTAAGCTCTATTGCCGACCCAAAAGCAGCGAGAATTACACTCGCTACTAAGGCGAAAATTATGGCAACATTACCACGACGGTCTCTTGCAAGAATTTTAGTTTTTTTCAAAAAAGGCATGGCTATTTCCCAGTTTGGTTGCGCAAACCAATCGAATAAACCACAAAACCTTTACTCAAATCCAAACAAAATTGAAAAAAATTGATTTAAATTACCAAAACTCAATACCATTAAAGCAAAAAGCCCTCTGATGAAGGACACCAAAGAGCTTTTAATGGGAGTTTATGCTGGCCAATTAGAATAGCAATGACCCTAGTGGGGCTTGGGGGGCTATCGAGAGACTAGAAAACGGTGCAAAGCTTTCTAATCGACCAACAAGAATAATATGCCGTCACAAAGTGTTCGCCAAAAGGCGAGATTGTGGCGAAATTGGGGCAAAAAATTAAACTTGAGTAAACTTCAAAATTTAAAGCCCCAAAGCCTCGGCAACAGCTGGGTGCATAATTTTGCCATTTTGAACATTAAGGCCGAGAGCAAAGCCGGCATCATCTGCAAGTGCCTTTTCTACGCCTTTATTGGCGAGCGCTAACATATAAGGTGCAGTTACAGCGTTCAGCGCATAGGTAGAAGTAAGCGGCGCCGCACCTGGCATATTTGCAACGCAATAATGAACAACGCCATCAATAATATAGGTTGGCTCCGAATGTGTGGTCGGACGCGATGTTTCAAAACAACCGCCTTGGTCAATTGAAATATCAACCAAAACAGCGCCATCTTTCATTTTGCCCAACATCTCGCGGGTTACTAGTTTCGGGGCAGAAGCGCCAGGAATTAAAACCGCACCAATAACCAAATCAGCGTTAAGCACCGCTTCTTCGGCCGCCTTTGGCGTGGACATTTGGGTGGTTACCATGCCGGCAAACATTTTATCAATTGCGACAAGTGCCGCTTTCGAGCGATCAAACACCGTTACATCAGCGCGCATGCCATGGGCAATCTCGGCAGCATTTGTGCCAGCTACACCAGCGCCAAAAATAACAACCTTTGCCGCCGGCACACCAGGGACGCCGCCCATTAATTTACCAAGGCCACCTTGAGGCTTCAAAAGGCAATGCGCCCCGACTTGGGTTGCCATCCGCCCAGCTACTTCGGACATTGGGGCCAAAAGCGGCAAGCCGCCATCTTTGCCAACCACGGTTTCATAGGCGATTGCCGTGCAACCCGAAGCCATCAAAGCCTTTGCTTGCTCTGGATCTGGCGCCAAGTGAAGATAGGTGAATAGAATATGATGCGGCTTAAGGCGCGCACATTCAATCGGCTGCGGCTCTTTAACTTTAACAATCATAGTTGCCGTTTCAAAAACAGCATCCGCATCCTTTAGGATTTTAGCACCAACGCTTTGGTATTCGCTATCTTTAACGCCAATACCGAGACCTGCGCCCTGCTCTACAAATACTTCGTGACCAGCCTGCACCAAAAGTGACACAGTGTCAGGGGTTGCGCCAACGCGGTTTTCTTGTGGCTTAATTTCCTTTGGGATACCTATTTTCATATCGCTCTCCTTGTTTACACCAACATAATTGAGAATTTATGGTGTTTCACGATTAAACTGATTGACATAAGCCTAATTTTCAGCGAATTTCGGCGAAATTTGAGGGAAAAACGATGGAATCCACCGAAATTGATAAAAATGACCGTGCTATACTTCGTATTTTGCAGAAAAATGGCCGAATTAGCGTTGCGGCGATTGCCCAGAATCTATCAATTTCTGAAAGCGCATGCCGCCGCAGAATCGAGCGGCTCGAGAATGATGGGATTATTAAAAACTATAGCTGCGATATTGATGCGCGAAAGCTTGGGTTTGGAATAACAGTTTTTGTTTCAATATCTTTGGGTGTTTTATCCGATAAGGATTTGGCCAAATTTGAACAAGCAGTTCGTGCCGCGCCAGAAATTCTTGAATGTTGGCTTATGACCGGTGAAGCGGATTATTTAATGCGAATTGGGGCGCGCGATATGGAGGACCTAGAGCGCTTGCACCGCGAAGTTTTAACTAAACTACCGAGCCTTAACCGCGTTAATACCGCAATTGCTCTGCGCGCCGTAACCGAGGGGCGCAAGGTGATGGTGTAAAACAAACCAACAACCTATCAAGCGCCAGTCGGCTTTTGGAACAAAGTGGCGCTAAAGCAAAAAGCGGTGGCAGTCCTAAGACTGCCGCCAGCGCCCTCCCAAAAGCCATTGGGCTTTTGGGATAAAGTGGCGCTAAAGCAAAAAACGGTGGCAGTCCTAAGACTGCCACCGAGTTGGAGGCACCTATCAAATTGCGACATTAAATTGAATTCAAAATCAATGCCGCAACTAGGGATTCAATTCCTAAAGATTAATCAATCTTGTTTTTGAAAGTTTCAGGCAAAAGCAATAGACCCAAAACTACTGTCAAAGCGGCAACAACTACTGGATACCATAGTCCATAGTAGATATCGCCAGTCGCTGCGACCATCGCAAAAGCTGTTGTTGGCAAGAAGCCGCCGAACCAGCCGTTTCCAATGTGATATGGCAGCGACATTGACGTATAGCGAATTTTCGATGGGAATAATTCCACCAAGAGCGCCGCAATTGGGCCATAAACCGCTGTCACGAGCAATACTAGATAAAATAGAATTGCAATAACCAATGGCTTATTGATTTGCGCAGGGTCTGCTTTTGCAGGGTATCCTGCATCGGCAAGAGCTTTTTTAACGCTATCTTGATAGGCTTTGATTGCGTCTTTCTTAGCTGCGCCAGTAACCACTTTTGGATCTGGAGCAACCAATGTGGTTTCGCCTATTTTAATGCTAGCAACAGTTCCAGCAGGTGCATCGACATTTTGATAGCTTATACCGCCTTTTGCCAAATAAGACTTAGCAATATCACAGCTTTTGGCATCAAATTTGTTTTTGCCAACTGGGTCAAATTGAAACGAACACTCTTCCTTATTAACAATAACAGATACCGGTGATGCAGCTTGTGCTTTTGACAGAGCAGGGTTTGCCGCATCAGCAAGAGCATGGAACACTGGGAAATAGGTCAAGGCAGCCAAAGCGCAACCAACCATAATAATCATCTTGCGGCCAATTTTATCTGACAACCAACCAAAGAAGATAAAGAATGGCGTGCCAAGTGCAAGCGAAATTGCAATTAGAATGTTTGCGGTAGCGCCATCAACTT
>CAYTWK010000099.1:0-6920 GCA_964442095.1 uncultured Caulobacteraceae bacterium
CGAAAAGTCCGGGTTATGTTTTGAATATTTATCAATGTATAGAATTTTATAAAGCTCGATAATTCGTGGCAATTTGTCTTTGCTGGCATCAATACCGTATTCGTTCCATAAGAGGCCCGATTTTGAAAAAGCCTTATTGTCCGATTTAGTGTCTTTGCGGCTCAAAACTTCGGCTTGCAAATCATCACAATACCATACAACTCGCGTTGGTAAGTATTTGTATTTGTGAAAGTTTTTCAAATCAAAGCATTTTTCATTAAGGCTTCTAAGGATTATAGCGCTATTTTTATATTTTTCTTGTAATAAATTCTTGTTTTCCAATAAGTTCGCGATTTCGCCTTCATTATAAAGATTTGTCGAAAAACCATAGCTATATGGAAATACTGCATTATCGATTTTCAAGATATTGCCGAAATATTCTATTATATAGGTTGCGGCCTTGTATAAAATACCCAAAAGTCCCATGTTCTCTCGGCTAATTTCTTCGCGCAGAGTTGGGCCAATTGCAATTGTTTGTGATATTGTCCAGCATTGATTATGGCCAGTTGGTACAAGAATATTGCAGTTTTTTCTACCAATATTTAGAGTATCAAATTTAAAATCGGCATTATTCAGCATCTAAATCTCTATTACACTCAATGTCATGGGTTAGATATTGCGACAGTGTTTGACCCTTCACTAAAGCTTTGATTTGGAAACCTAAAATATCGAATAAGGCATAAAGATTTTTGCCCATAAAGACATCTTCACCTGCACGAATGGCCTCGTGCCATCGCGGCAATTCCAATTTTACAAGCGCCTTTGGTAGCCCGTAAAATAGCATTGCAAGGAAGATATATTTTGGTTTTTGTGCTGCTTTTGGCACTTTGCCAAACAAAAAGGCATCGCATATTTCATTGGGGTTCGCCTCCAAAATATGTAGGCCGCTTGTGGCGCGCGGATTGCATTCTATTGGGAATAGTTCGCCATTTTCGGCTTGCCGCAGGTCAAATGAGATTTGTCCATTAATTGCCAAATGTTTGATTATTTTAGCGCATATTGATTTTGCCTTTTGCGCGGTGTCTTCATCTGCTGGCGAAAAATAATAGCTGGCGCCATTTTTTGCCCGCCAGTTTGAATAATAACAAGAAAAAGTGACTATATCGCCTTCATTTGCGATTGCGTAAAAGCAAATATCGCGCCCTTTGATGAACTCTTGGCAAATATATGGGTTTTGTGGATTATTGGCAATTTGGGGGACAAGTTTTGGCCTGCTATACACACTTTCGCCAAAGCGTGAATATTCGCGTTTTAGGACTTTTTGGCTGTAATCAATGTCGCCATCTTCAAAAAAATCGGTTTTTGGCGCAGCTATGCCAATTTTTTCGCAAAGCCTTATGAATTGATATTTTGAATGTAATTGCAGCAATGTTTTAAGGGCAGGGGCGTATAGCGGAATATCAATAATATTTGCCAATTTTGCCCAATAAAAAACTTCTTCATTCATCGGAACTACTATATCGGGTTTGAACTCATCTATGATGGATTTCGCATCCGAATGAAATTGTTCAAAATCTCTGACTGGCGAAGCATGCAAAAACAATTGTGCTTTGGAATTTCTTCCCAAAAAAGTATGCAAACAATCGCAAACTGCAACTTCATGACCTGCTGCCACGAACTTTTGCGCCAAATCATACGCCACTGGCGAGCGGATGCCGGTTATTAAAATCCTAGTCAATTGCTTTGTCCTATATGGCGCATTTTTGGAAAATTAATGCACGCGTTATAGGGCGTTCTTTGAATTTCCATATTATATCCAGAGAGGTATTTCTCGATAATTTCGGCAATTTCATCGGTTTCTGCGCTATATTCAAGCTTTTTGGGCGAAGCCATTATTTGCCAATTTCGCCACGGCTCGATTTTTGGGCCAATTTCATCAATGATATCATTGGGAAAGATTTTCTTGCCATCAATATGCCAAATATCGCCAACTCGTCCTTCTATTGGCTTGATTGCCAAAAATTTGCTCCCGCAGGTGCATTTGGTCTCTTGCCAAATATCATCAAGTCTTAGGCGCACTATCGCCTGTGATTGCCGGCTTAAATCGGTAATGATTGGCACAAAGCGGTTTTCATCAATATATTCACGCTCAATAATTATATTATCTTCATTAATATGAAGCGTGCCATATTTACATCCGATTCCCAAAAATCCCTCGGTGGCTTGATAAATCGGGCGCGCAACCAAGCCCAATCGCTCTTTTATATAATCGGCCTCAAACTGGTTCATTGATTCTGCGCCATAAAATAGATGTTTTAAATTTGGCAAAGCTTTGCCCAAATGTGCAAGTTTTAGGATAATTTGCGTCGGTGCAACTATTATATCTGGCGAATAGTGTGCGATATTCTCGACGATTTTGCCTCTGTCCGTATCTAATGCAAAGTATTTTAGTTTTATGCGGCCATTATTGACCTTTTCATAAAGCGGGTTATTCGCCCTAAGGCAAAGCGCGATTTTCCTTATCTTTAAAAGTTCAAATGGCGAGAATGCTTTGGCAAGGATATTGGCAATATATTTTGTGCGCTCATGCTCATTGGTTATGAAAATGCCGCGATCTTTTGCGCTCGTGCCGCTAGATAGGCCGATATTTATGCCTTCTGTTGGCGATTGCTTTCCATTTTCACTATCGAGCCCTATTTTATAAGCGCTTTCATAATCATAGCCATAAAGATTATAACCAAAACTATTGGCGCGAAATTCGGCAATGTCGATTGTTTTGAAATCCCGCAAATTAGCAAAATCGTTTTGGGCAAACGCAGGAAATTTATTAAGTGAGGGCAATTTCTTTTGCCACAATTTTTCTTGTAGTTTAACCAATCTAGCGCGCGGCATATTGCGATTGCGATAAAGTGCAAGCAAATATTCGAGGGCAAACCTGATTGGATTACTCATTAGAAATCCATTTTTTGGCGATTCGCTCGCAATGGGACGGAATTATTTCTAGCCTATCTTTTGCGGCCATATGCAAAGCATTTAATTGCGCAAGGGTTTGCCGATATGGCTTTGTTTGCCCCAATAGAGCGGTGGTAATAGCGGGCGGTGGGATATTTTTTTCAATTGCCTCAATCGACCATGCGGCATCACCAACAAAAAATACTGGCTTTTGGTTCTTTGGGCAAATAACGAGGCCCCAATGCCCAACACAATGCCCTTTTAGCTCTATCGCAAAAAGTGACTTATCACCTAAAACATCAATCCCATTCTCAAAGGGCGCAAATTCGTTTGAAAGGGGTGCGGATTTCATATCTTCGAAAAAGGTCGCGCGTTTTTCAATATCCTTTGGCAAGAGCGATTTTAATAGACCTTGGCGAAGATTATTTATGCGGCCATTTTCGGATATTTGCGCAAGGCCGAGTTTGGCACAAAAAATCTTTGCGTTCGGAAAATTATTTATCCCTGATAAATGATCGCCGTGAAAATGCGAAAGAAAAACTCCCTTTATCTCCGAGGGCGAAAGTCCATATTTTCGAAGCTGAAATTCCATACTATCAGTTTGTGAAAATTCAACCGGTAAAACCGCGCGATAAAGGCTTTCTGGAAAAGATTGGGTTGCCGCAAAAAACGCCTCGTCATATCCGGTATCAAACAATATTGGACCAAAATTATCGTGAATTATTAGACCAACCAGCGCAGGAAAAGCGGTTTTGCAACGCGGTGCGCCCTTCATTGTCATGGATTTTGAATGTGAGGTCTGCCCAAGTTTTAGAAGGTGCCAAGCGCTAATTGTCATGCTTTTGCCCCATAGAAATTGCTATTTCTTTTGCACTATTAAATGCATCATATTGCGGCAAAAATCCGAGAATTTTTTGAGCGCGTGCAAGGTCAAAAGTTTGCGAAAAGGACAAAGCGCAAAGACCATAGTGTGTTAATATGGGCTCAGGGCTATTGGGCAATCGTTCACAGACAAATTCTAATATTTTTATTAATGGCGCGGCAATTTTAAAATTAATATGGGTAAATTTGACATTTCTATTCATTGCGCCTGCGAGCATTGTAATTAAATCTCTTAATTTCATAGACTTGCCGCCCGAAATATTGAAGCTTTCATCATTTAATTTGCTATAGTTTTTTACGCAAAGATTAATAGCATTTGCTACATCGCGTACATCCGTCAGCTCTATTAAAGCTTCGCCGCCATTAAATAGTGGAAATTTACCGCGTCCAATAAGCCTTAGAAAGCGCGGCAAAAGCACGGTGTCATTTGGACCAATAATCGCCCGTGGCCGCAGTATTATCGTCGAAACTTCGCTTTTATTATTCGCTAAATACCTCTCGGCCATCAATTTTGTATAGGCATAATGGTTTAGGTTGCTTTCATGAATTTTCGAGTTTTCATCTATATTCAGACGCTCAAAAGGGCCAGAATAAATTGACGGCGAAGAAATAAAAATAAATGCTTTGGTTTTTGTTGCCTTTGCGGCCTCATATAGATTTCGCGTAGTATCAAAATTAATTGCTATAAAGTCTTCGCTCTTCCCCCAGGGGCTAGAAAGCGCGGCGGCATGGATGATTATATCAACACCCGTTAAAAATGGTGCGAAATCGTCGATTTTTACTATGTCTTGTGCTATAAATTCCGCGCCCAATCCCTTCAGCAAAGCGCCCCTATTTTCATCGCGTCCAAGGGCAATTATTTCGTGGTTTTCAGATCTAAGTTTTTCGACCAGCGCCAGCCCAAGACCGCCGGTTGCGCCAGTGACTAGGATTTTCATACCTTTAACACCATTGCGCCAAGACTTATGCCGGCTGATGTTCCAATAATTAAAATAGTATCGCCCGATTTTATGCGTCCATTTTTATGGGCGTGATAAAGTGAATTGGGGATAGAAGTCGCTATTTGATTGCCATATTGGGCGAAAACATCGACTATTTTACCGCTTTGATCTTTTAAGAGATGTCTAAAATATTCAAGGCCTTGGGCGCTTGCTTGGTGGCATATTATTAAGTCCAAATCCTTCGCCTCGATATTGGCGTCTTTTAGGGTGTCTTTGATAAAGCCACCGAGATACTTGCCAACCGCGCGCAAAATGCCGGACGAATTCATATAGAATTTTGCGCCATCTTTAAGCGCGTCAAAGCCGTCGTCAATTCTAATATTGGTTCCACCGGCGCGCAAATGTGCGGTATCAATACCTGATGAATAGGTCCTAAAGCGACTAGCGAGCATGCAAGAGACTTCCTCTTTGTCGCAAGCTTCAATACAAATGGCCGCCGCCCCATCGCCAAAAATGGCCGAGGATTTTGGGTTTTCATAATCAAGGCCTGCGGATGCAATATCAGAAGAAAACACCAATGCACGCCTATATTGGCCACTTGCTATCCCCCTAGCAGCTATATCAAGTGCGCTTAGAAATGATAGGCAGGTCATATTTACATCAAAACAATAAATGCCTGATTTATCTAGACCAAGCTTTGCTTGAACCATTGCCGAAACATTGGGGATTGGTTGCTCCATAACCCCGCAAGCGCCAATTATCACGTCAAACTCACCTGCTTCCCATTGTGATTGCTTTAGAGCTTCTTCGCATGCTTCTGCTGCCATAAAAGATGTGGTTTCATCTCGGTTCGCGATATGACGGGTCTTGATGCTAAAATTCTCTTCTGTCCAACCTTTTGCTTGATTGAAAACAATATCTAATTCTTCCGAAGTTTGGATGCGTTTGGGCAAGTATTGACCATAGCCCACTATTTTAAATTTTTGCATCATCGCCATTCTTAAAGCAATCCTATTATTCCGCCCCATTGAGTTTAGTCGCACGCGGTATAATTGGCAATAATTGAAAGATTTGGTTAATGAACTAGCGGGAACTTTGAACGCTTCACAGAAATATATGGGCAAATATATGGTGTCGTGCAAAATTATCATGGCGCAATTTTTAGCCTCTCGGCTTCAATACTGCTTAAGAATACAAACTCTTTTATTTGACCTAGACAAATTCAAAATTGCAGCTTAACCTTTAAAGACAATTGTCGTGCGGCAATTGCATCTAAATCTTTGAGTTAGGGCGGCATTTTCCCAATATGAGTTTGAAGAATAAAGACAATCAAAGCAAAATGAAAGACGATTCTAAAACAGAGCGAGAGCCCGCTTTCTTATTTAATTTACACCAAGGGCGCTTACACGGCGCTTTGGCGCGAAAAATCGGCATAAATATCCTAAGTGGTGAGCATAAAAGCGGTGATGTTCTGCCAAATGAAATGGAGGCAAGTAGCAACCACGATATATCACGTTCTGGCTATCGTGAGGCAATTCGCATATTAGCAGCAAAAGGGCTGGTTGAGAGCCGCCCAAAACATGGAACTAGGGTTACGCAAAGATCTAGGTGGAATATTCTCGACCCGGAAGTTTTGGGCTGGATGTTTGCCTCGGAGCCGTCTGCCGAATTTGTCAATTCACTTTTTGAGTTAAGACTAATCACCGAGCCTGCTGCGGCTGCACTTGCTGCGGAACGTCGCACACAAAGTGATTTAGATAAAATGGCCGCTTGCCTCGAAGTAATGAAAGTGCACACACTGGCAACTGAAATCGGAAGAAATGCTGATCTTGAATTCCATGATTGCCTAATGAGCGCTACTAAAAATGAAGCATTAGCTTCACTTAGCACTTCAATTGGTGCGGCAGTGGCTTGGACAACTATTTTTAAACAGAGGCAGAATGCGCTGCCGCGCGACCCATTACCTGATCATATTGCAGTTTTTGAGGCTGTCGAAAGAAAAGACGCGAATTATGCCAGATGGTGCATGGAAACATTGGTTCGCATGGCTTTAAAAGACACGCACGCAAGCATGGAAAACTAAATCGAGAATAATGTTTAGCTAGAAAACCCACATAATCATTGTTGAATAGCTATTAGGTTTTAGTTTCTTTCATAATTTCTTAT
>CAYTWK010000100.1:0-6855 GCA_964442095.1 uncultured Caulobacteraceae bacterium
ATTTTATCAATAATTGCTTTTAAGTCTGCGCTTTGATCTTTGGGCAAGACATTGCAAGCCGACAAAACGCTAATTGCGCCAAGGCCAGATGCACCCAAAAGCGCGCTACGGCGCGAAATCAAAATACCCATTTGCATACCCCTATAGAATTTATGATTGTCAAAACTCTATAGCAAATTTAACAAGTTGCAAGTGCAAGTAAATTGCGTAAAGCGATTGCGCACAAAATATTTAGCGCTAAAGAAATGGTATGTCCTTAATTGAAAAACTACCGCAGACACGTGGAAAAATCGAAGCTAATGTAGCCCTTGCGCCATTCACTTGGTTTCGTGTAGGCGGGCCCGCAGCCGCACTATTTCAACCTGAAGACGAAGAGGATTTGGCGCAATTTCTTGCGAATACGCCGCGCGAAATCCCGGTTCAAATAATTGGTGTTGGCTCAAACCTTATTGTGCGTGACGGCGGCTTTAATGGCGTTATTATTCGGCTTACCCCAAAGGGTTTTGGGCAAGTGAAAATTGAAGGCAATCGAATTCATGCTGGCGCAATGGTTTTGGACGCAATCCTTGCCAAAAAGGCCGCCGAAGCCGGCATTGCAGGCCTAGAATTTTTTCGTGGTGTTCCAGGGACAATTGGCGGCGCACTTCGTATGAATGCCGGCTGCTATGACAGCGAAACCAAAGACGTTTTGGTCGAATGTGTCGCCTATGATAGAGATGGAAAACGCCATGTATTTTCAAATGCAGATATGGGCTATAGCTATCGTCATTGCGCATTACCCGATGATTTAATTTTCACCAGCGCCGTTTTTGAGGGCACAAAGGGTGACGCAAAAGAAATTTTGGCGGCAATGAATGCGATCACCGAGCGGCGGGAAAATTCCCAGCCAATTCGCGAAAAAACTGGCGGCAGCACATTTAAAAACCCTGACCAAATCCAATCAAAGGGACGTAAATCATGGCAAGTTATTGATGATGCGGGCCTTAGGGGTTATTCAATCGGCGGCGCCCAAATGAGTGAAAAACATTGCAATTTCATGATAAATACAGGCGATGCAACTGCTGCCGATTTAGAGGCTTTGGGCGACTATGTCATAGCCAAAGTTAAAGAAACCCAAGGCGTGGATTTACATTGGGAAATAAAACGAATTGGTGAGAAATAAACCCTAAGACAAGCTGCTGTTATTTAAGCATTTTCTTTTTACAATTTTAACCATGGATTCACCTTAATACTTCATAACTCATCAATCATAAAAATCTTGATTGAAATAGTTTGAAGGGTGCTTGGTGTGAAGAATACTAGGGTTGCGGTATTGTTGGGGGGCTGGTCATCCGAGCGCCCAGTATCGCTTGTCTCAGGCCAAGAGTGTGCAAACGCCTGCCGCAGGCTCGGTGCCGATGTCACTGAAATTGACGTTAGCCGTGATATTGCCGCACAATTAAAAGCCGCTGCGCCCGATATTGCTTTTAATGCTTTGCATGGCCCATGGGGCGAAGATGGCCGCGTCCAAGCGGTTTTGGAAATTGCCAATATTCCCTATACCCATTCTGGGGTTTTGGCCTCTAGCCTTGCGATGGACAAAGCCAAGGCCAAAATGGTGTTTGCTGCAGCTGGCCTTGATGTGCCCAATGGCAAAATCATGAATAGGTATGATGCCGCCAAAGAGCACCCTATGAGCGCGCCTTATGTCGTAAAGCCAAATGCAGATGGTTCATCTTTTGGCGTATTTATTGTCCGCCAAGGCGAAAATCGCCCGCCGGAAAAACTATTGGATGCCGATTGGCACTGCGGTGATGATGTTTTAGTTGAGGAATTCATCAAGGGCCGCGAACTAACTGTAGCGGTGCAAGGCGATAAAGCCCTTGCAGTTACCGAGATTTTAACTGGCCATGAGTTTTATGATTATGACGCAAAATATGCGGCGGGTGGATCGCGCCATGTTGTTAATCCAACAGATTTACCGCCTGAAATTCATGCAAGAATGATGAAAGATGCCGTTACAGCGCACCAAATAATCGGCTGCCGCGGTGTTACACGCACAGATTTTCGCTATGATCCCGAATCTGGCCGCGTCGTGGTTTTGGAGATTAATACTCAGCCCGGAATGACGCCAACCTCTTTGGCCCCCGAACAGGCGGCGGCATGCGGGATTTCTTTTGATGACTTTGTAAAATGGATGTTGGAGGACGCATCATGTCCACGCTAAGAAAAAGCCGCAATTATTATTCGAACAATCGCGGCGCTAATTATCGTCGCCCCGCCCCGCGCAAATCACCTGCTCGCCGTCAAAACACCGGCTGGTCAATGAAACTTGGCGCATGGGCACACGCGCGCCTAAGAGAAGCCCAATATGACAGCGTATCACGCAAGGTTTTACAGGGGCTTTCAATTGGCACAATCGCGATAATATTTTTTGCCATAGCCGCCGCCACCGGTGTTACCGCCGATATTAGCAATGCGATTTCAACCAAAGCCGCAGATATAACAAGAGCTGCTGGGCTTGCCGTCCGCAAGGTAGAAGTCGTCGGCGTGCAAGGCAGCCAAATGAGTGATGCGCAAATCGCCGAAGCCGAAGCAATTGCTGGTGTTATCTCCGAATCTGTAATGTTTGGCGTTAATCCAAAAGAAATTCATGATCGTGTTATGGTTTTGCCATGGGTTGAAGGTGTTATTGTTCGCAGGCTTTGGCCATCGACTGTGCAGATTGTGGTAAAGCCGCGCGCCGCAAATGCGCTTTGGCAGAATAATGGCCAATTGCGCTTTATCGATGCTGGCGGCAAAGACTTAGGGCTTGCAGATCCGCAAAAGGTCAAAAACTTACCAATCGTAATCGGGCACAACGCCAATAAAGCAGCGCCTGAGGCCTTTAAGGCCCTAAGCACACGTCGCGAAATCGCAAATCGCACTTTCGCATTAATTAGAATTGGCGATAGACGCTGGAATATACGCCTTAGAAACGGTGGCGAGATTATGTTACCAGAAAAAGGTCTTGAAGCCGCTCTCGATAATTTAGAAAACTTACAAAACCAATATAGAATATTAGACCGAACATTCACACGCCTAGATGTTAGAAGACCAGGCTTTTTATTGATACGCAAAGGCGCAGAAGCAGCCCCAGCAACCACACAAAACACCTAAACATAGGGTTTTGGGGATAGATTATGTCTTCATTAGATAGTCGTTCAAGAGTAGCCAATAAAGAAGTTTTACAACTTTCGCCCTTAATTGCCGCGCTTGATATTGGTGCGTCTAAAATTACTTGTTTTATAGCACGCACCAGCCAAGACGCTGGGCCACTGCGAGTTCAAGGAGTAGGTGCACAACAATCGCGCGGCATTCGTAATGGTGCCATTATCGATCTAGACCTAGCCGAAAAAGCGGTAAGAGCCGCAATTGCCCAAGCCGAAGAAATGGCGGGTGCAGCCGTTTCGGAAGTTGTTGTCTCAGTTTCCGGTTTTGGCCTTAAAACCGAACAAGTGCGCGGCGAGATAACTTTACCACTCGCTAGTCAAATTGGTCCCAAAGAAACCAGAAAAGTTGCGGCGGCAGCGATGCAGCATAAGCGCCACGAGGGTCGGACAGTGCTTCACGCAACACCAAGTTTTTTCAAAACTGACGGCCAAAAAGTCATGGATCCAAATGGAATGGTTTGCCGCAAACTAGAGGTTCAAATGACTATAGTTAGCGCTCCAACTAGCACATGGCGCAATTTGCACTTAGTAGTCGAGCGCACAAATCGCCATGTAGCGGGCGTAGTTGCCGCTCCTTTTGCATCATCTTTGGCGGCTTTAGCTGATGAAGAACGCGAAAATGGTGCTTTATTGGTCGAAATGGGCGCTCGCTCAACCACCGCAGCGCTTTTTCAAAATGGACAATTGGCGCATGTCGATGCCGTTCCGATTGGTTCGGATCATATTACCCAAGATATTGCCCAATGCTTTGGCACATCTGCACGCGCCGCCGAACATTTAAAAGTTGTTCATGGTAGTGCCATCGCCAATCTAAATGAAGAAGAGCAAATGATTGATGCGCCGCGCTTTGGCGAAGACGGCAATATGGTTTCATCGCGCTCTCCGCGTTCTTTCCTTACTGGCATTGTGCGCCCAAGGGTTGAAGAAACACTTGAACTATTGCGTGATAGGTTAAACTCTTCAGGCATAGAGCGCGCTGGCTATGGGCGACGGATTGTCCTAACTGGCGGCGGCTCGCAATTAAACGGAGTTCGCGAATTAGCCGCAAGAGTATTTGAAGGCCATGTTCGCGTAGGCAGGCCGCAAAAATACGTGGGCCTCGCCGATGCAGTTTCAGGGCCGGGATTTGCCGTATGTGCAGGGCTTTTGCGGTGGGGCATAGAGCGCCCGAAAGATTTAGCGCGCGCAGTATCGCAAACTAGCGATCAGCATGCGCACCCAATTAGCAAAGCTGTAGTCTGGCTAAAAGAAACTTTTTGGAGTTAAGGAACCTAATTCCAATATAAAACCCCTTTTGATTAGTGATATATAAGCGACACCGGTTTCTTTATTCTTTGCCATTAATATATATTCATTTATTGTTCATTTGCCATAAATTAATTCTAAGTTGCATGTCAAAGGGACAATCAATTGATAGATACGCGGAATCTTCTCAAGCTTATTGCTACTGGCGATGAAGATGCGTTTGCGAACTTATATCGCGCGAATTACGGCAAATTGATGATTTTTACTCGCTGCGTTTTGGGCCGCAGGCAAAGCGAAGCCGAAGATGTTTTAAACGATGCATTTGTAGCAATTTGGCACGGCGCAAAAAAATTTCAATCTAGTGGCTCTGCAGACGGATGGATAAAGCGCATAGTGCGCAACAAGGCAATAGATTTGCTTCGCAAAAAATATGATGAACCATACGAAAGCGAAATATTAATTGAAAAAGTGGACAATTCGGCCGAAAACAACAATAGTTTTGGCGATAGATTAGCTAAATTTTCGCGAAATGAACTTTTTGGCGCTTTAGCACGACTTAGTATTGAACATAGAGAAGCGATTTATCTTTTCTATTTTGACGAGTTATCAATTGATGAAATAGGAGCTATTTGTGATTGTTCGCAAAACACAATCAAGACTCGCCTCTTTTATGGGAAAAAGAGACTAAAGTCACTGTTACAAAATTCTGAAATGTTAGAGCGGTTCCTATGAACGAAGAAGAAATCGAAATAGCCACAAAGCTTACTTTATACATTGAAGGCAGTTTAAATCTTGCCGAATCCGCGCGCATTAAACAAGCAATAAATCACTCAGAATTTTTACAAAATGAGATTGAGGAAATATTGGCTCTAAGAAAGAGCGCAAGCAAAAGCACAAATAAGGATGCCCTTGCACCTAGCGAGGCGCAGGTTGATACTCTACTTTCTTTAATCCGTCATGCGCCGCAAACGGAGCAATCAAAAAGCGCACTTCAAGAGCAAAGGGCGAGTATACGAGATTGGGTTGCAAAGTTTAAGCTTCAAAATGGCAATTATCAAATAAAGCCAATATTTGCGCACGTATTCCTAGCAATATTCGCAGCGCAATTTATAATTACTGGGCTATTATTGTCGCAACCTTCGGCATCAAAAATGTCAAAATTGCAAAATCAACCACATTTAATTACACATGCGTCACCATCTTCTAATTGGGCAGATTTCACAAATGCAATTAATAGCAAAAATTTACAGATTGCATCGGTTGGGGCCAATAATAGCTTGATTTTGGCTCCCAAAACCAAACTTTCAAAAGAGGAATTAGAAAAAATAGCTAAGGACTTGGAATATTCTGGAACTGCACAGGACGCAGTTTTTTCTGACGGAACATATTTAAAAAGGCCTATTAAATGCCAAACTTATAAAAATGATACTGTCTTTGAAAATCGACCTGCGGCAAGTAATTCTAACATATCAGATTTTTTCTACAATATAGAAACTATAGAAGGCACTATATATGGCGAAACTAGGAAAGGTCCGTCAGAAATCAAATTGACAAATTTGGGAAGCGATGGCGGTTGGTTCTCTTTAGGTTCGAAAAGTCCAAATCCCAATCTAAAAGATAGTTGGCTGACTGTAATGGGTAGATTTGCAAATGATTTAAATGCCGAATTAGACCGTGATAACCTTCCTTTGGTTCGCGTTGGTTTAGATTTAGTACTCGGCAATGAAGATGCAATTTATCCTGGGAAAATATTTACGGCCAAACAAAATGGTCCTCTAAATATTAAATACCCCGCCTCGGTGCATAATATTCCCGGCCAAGCAAAAGTAACGGGCTTTGATCTTAAGATTTGCGGTCATATCAAGTAATAATGTTGCAAAGATTGGTTATTTTTGTAGTTTTCGTTTTGCATTTATCGCATTTTGAAAAAGCCTATGGCCAAAGTTTAAGCGCGCCAAGGCAAAACTTATTAAGAACCGAAACAATTAATATTAATGGCGATAACATACTTATTTCTGATTTACCGCGCGCTTTTGCCCAAAGGCTAAATTCGATAAAGCAATCAAGAGCAGATTCCGCATTTATTCACACAATTAATCTAGCTTCTGCAGATTGTGCGAAGACCATAAGTGGGTATTTTGAAATTCGGGCTACCGCGCTTAATCGTGGCGCAAGAAATGATCGCATTGGAATTCTAAGAAATGGTGTCTCCATTGGTGGTTCTGTCCCACTTTGGTTAAATCAGATTACAATTGGCCAAAGTCAGAAAATTACCTACCGGCTTAAAGAAAGAGAGATTGCAAGCATAAACGAAATCGGGCGACTAACTATGGCTATTCAAGATGACACCCGTATAGATAGCGCAAAACTAATAATCACCCGCGACTATAGCAAATGCAGATCAAATGCGATTAGTTAA
>CAYTWK010000101.1:0-1673 GCA_964442095.1 uncultured Caulobacteraceae bacterium
ATATCGGCCCAATTGATAAAGCGCCCAACCAAGGCTATCGATATTATTTCCATTTCGCGGCTCGAGCCGGACTGCTTCTTGAAGTTTTGCCAAGGCTTCTTCGAGGTCTATTTTGCGCTCCGCGAGTGTGTAGCCGAGGAAATTTAGCAGCATTGGATTATTCGGCTCTAGGGATAGAGCGTGGCGCAAATCCTTTATGGCCGCCTCATCCTTTTTCTGCTCCAATAATGAATTTGCGCGTCCCATATAAATCCGCCATAATTCTATTCCCGTTTCAGAGCTTGGCTTTTCACCCAATTGGGCGATAACTTGGCTATATAGTCCTTCGGCTTCAGCAAATTTTTCAAGACTTGAAAGCACGGCGGCAAGAGTAATTCGATTGGTTGCATTAGGGCGCGCGCGCAAGGCATTGCGTGCAATTGCTTCGGACGAGGCTTTGTCCTTTTCAAATAATAGACCCGATTGAATTGCCGCAGCAGTATCAAAGAACACAGAATTTATTGGTATATCTTTTAAAATTAGATTGGCTTCACGCTCTAATTTATTGCTTGCGAGTATTCGTGCGGACTGAATCTTAAGAGCGTTTTGGCTCGGGTCAAAACGTGTTGCAATCGCTAATTCGCCGAGGCCGCCGCCATTTCGCGGATCCATTGCTATGCCCAACGCCGTCACCCCGAGGCTTTGGCCAATAAAGCTCTTATAATTGCTCGGGTTTCCAATAATGACCGGCTTTTGCGTAGTTTGCGCCCTAATTTCATCCCTTATGGAATAAAGATATTCCGGCGAATCCGAATCCATAGCTGAATCTTCAATTGTCTTTATTGCCTTAGCTTGTTCACCATTTGCCGCCAGAAACCGCGCATAGGCCGCAATACCTATTGAAGCGCGCGCGCCAGAATCGAAGGCGGTCTCATATGAAATTTTAGCATTATCGAGATCATTCAAATACTGATACATTAGAGCGCGTGAATAATTCGCATTTCTATCGACGCCGCGATTTCCCGAGCTACGCGAAGCTACGACAATAGCCTCGTCATTTTTGCCCTGCCCGATTAGCGCCCAAGCAAGCATTTGCCGCCCAAAAAGAGCACGATTACCACCAAGGTCTATCCCCGTTAAAAGCGCTGCCGCCTGACTTTTGCGCCCTGCCTGTAATTCTTCGCCTGCCAATACTAGCTTGCTCTCGCCAGAATGGACACGTGCATTTGCGGACTTCGCAAGTCGGCTCACATTAGAGATATCGCCGGCAGTAAAATATGATTCAGCTGCTTTATAGAATAAAGGCGCATCATTTCTTTTATTGTGCCATGACTTTTCAAATGCACGGCCCGCCAAAAGCGGATCGCCAATTCTTTGGGCATATGCACCGCTTAGAGCCGAGGCATAATCGGTGCTTGGACCACGCTCTAATGTTACAGGTAATACTGGCTTGGCGGTGGCAATAATTGGAACAAAAAATATTGAACCAAAAGTCCATGCAAATGCCAATTTCGAAATAGTCTTCGTAGATTTATTCATGCTAAATATCTATATCGGCTTTGGAACTTGCGCAAGCGCGATTTATCAAAAATAGCAATTCTTATTGTTCGGAAAAAACTTCGCCATAATTCAAATTCCCTAACTCGAGACATTCTAAATTCTTCAAGAATATTCGATAAATGTGGTCAATTGGC
>CAYTWK010000101.1:1773-6807 GCA_964442095.1 uncultured Caulobacteraceae bacterium
ATACCTGCGAGAAGCCTTATGCGCCAATCAAAGCGAAAATTCACATATTCGAGTAAATCGGGCCTTCGGCACCTTGTGGCGTAGTCCAATTAATATTCTGGTTTGGATCTTTGATGTCGCAGGTTTTGCAATGGACGCAGTTTTGGGCGTTTATTACGAATTTGGGCTTATTGTCTTGCTCTATCCATTCATAGACACCTGCTGGGCAATAGCGATTTGACGGGCCATCATAGACATCTAATTCGCTTGAAACCTGTAGTTCTGGATTCTTTAGCTGAAGGTGGATTGGCTGATCCTCTTCATGATTAGTATTTGAGAGATAGACGCTTGAGAGCCTATCAAAGGAAATTACGCCGTCTGGCTTTGGATATTCTATCTTTTTACATTCTGCGGATGGTTTTAGGGATTCTGCGTCGGTTTTCCCGTGTTTTAGCGTGCCAAAAGGCGAATGGCCGCCAAAAATTGTAGTAAGCCACATATCAATGCCGCCTAGCCCTATGCCAAAGAGCGTGCCAAAGCGCGACCAAAGCGGCTTTGCATTGCGAACGAGCTTCAGCTCCTTTTTGATTGCGCTTACGTGATAAAGCGCGTCATAATTTTCCAATACATCATTGGCGCGCCCCGCAGCCAATGCCTCAGCTATTGCTTTAGCTGCTAGCATGCCTGACTTTATTGCATTATGGCTGCCTTTAATGCGCGGAACATTCATAAATCCCGCCGAACAGCCAATTAATGCGCCGCCTTTAAATGCCAAAGTTGGGACAGACTGGTATCCACCCTCGCTGATTGCGCGCGCACCATATTGAAGCCGCTTTGCGCCGACAAACGTATCAATAATCGATGGGTGATGTTTGAAACGCTGAAATTCTTCAAATGGGGACAAATACGGGTTTGAATAATTTAAATGCACCACAAACCCAACCGAAACATAATTATCGCCCCAATGATACATGAATGTGCCGCCACCAGTATCCATCTCGAGCGGCCAACCAAAACTATGGCGCACTAGGCCCGGTCTGTGCTTTTCGGGGTCGATTTGCCAAAGCTCTTTAATGCCAATTCCGTATTTTTGGACATCCGAATTCGCCTCTAAGCCAAATTTTTCAATTGCAACTTTGGCCAAGGAACCGCGAACCCCCTCGCCGAGTAAAGTGTATTTGCCGTGCAACTCTATGCCCGGCGTGAAATCGGACTTGGGCTGACCATCGCGGCCAATGCCCATATCGCCGACCTGAACACCCTTAACCGCGCCATCTTCATTAAATACAAGATTAGATGCGGCAAAACCTGGATAAATCTCTACCCCTAGGTTTTCGGCCTGCTGTCCCAAATAGCGGCAAACATTGCCAAGTGAGCCTATGAAATTGCCGTGATTATTCATTAAAGGCGGCATTAGAAAATTTGGCAGTTGAATCGAGCCTGCCGCGCCCAAGAACAAGAATTCATCTTTGGTAACTTGGGTTTCAAGCGGGCGGTCGGGTGCATCTCGCCACTCGGGGACTAATTCATCAAGACCAGAAGGGTCGATAACTGCGCCAGAGAGAATATGCGCCCCAACTTCAGAGCCTTTCTCTAGCACGGCAATTGATATATCGGGATTAAGCTGTTTTAAGTGGATGGCCGCCGCAAGACCCGACGGCCCAGCGCCGACTATTACAACGTCATACTCCATAGATTCGCGTTCAATTTCGGAAGTATCCACAATATTCCCCCTTTAATGGCCTCAATACGACAATCTCACTTGGAATCGCATTTTATTTATTCTAAAGTTCAATCTAATTGAGCCATGATAGGCCATATAAATCAAGACTGGAAGTCATTTTATTTATGTATTCTGAACTTAACAAAGAAGCGATTGTCTCAGAATTATTGCAAGTTTGGAATGATTTTGGTGTGCAAACGCCGATGGCCGTTACGTCAGTAGCTAAAAAGCCACAAATAGCGAAAAAATCAATAGATAAGCCTAATATTCAGCCTATTAGCACCTATAGAAAGCCAGCCGAAAGCCAAAAATTGGCTATCGATCTTGCTAAAGAGGCACAAAATCTAGCCCAATTAAAGGCTACAATAGAAAATTATGATGGGGTTTCAATAAAAAAGGGGGCTAGTAATTTTGTATTTTGCGACGGTAATCCAAAGGCAAGAATAATGATTATTGGTGATGCCCCGGGCCGTGAAGAAGATAGCATTGGCCGCGCCTTTATTGGGCCATCGGGGCAATTTATTGATAGAATGTTCAAATCAATTGGGCTTTCGCGCGATGAAGATTTATATCTGACATATTGCGTTAATTGGCGACCCCCAGGTAACAGGCCGCCAACGCGCGAAGAATTGACAATTTTTAGGCCATTTATTTTGCGCCATATAGAATTGTTTGCCCCCAAAATCGTAATATTGATTGGTGATTCATCGGCATCGAGCATTTTGCAAAGCAATGAGAGCGTCCCCAAGCTAAGGCGCAAAAATAATGAATTGACCTTTGATACAATCAAAAGTCCCATTAAAACCTATTGCTTGTTTCACCCCACCCATTTAATGCGCCGTCCTGCCGATAAGGCCTTGGTTTGGAAGGATTTGTTAAGCATTAAAGCGCAGAATCCAGACTTGTTTGAATAATTGCTTGAAGAATTAAGCAAAAGGGACAGAAGTCTTGGGAATAATGCGTATAAATACGAAGAAAATACTCTTGGCATTTATTGCAATCCCGCTTTTTTGCAATTTCAATTTGGCATTTGCCGAACCGAGCCAGAATCAAAACAATCTCTATTTTTCACAATCTGATAGGCAAAATTATGCGCGCGCCTTTGGATTTGCGGCGCGCGGCGATGCAATCGCTCTTTATGCCGCTATCGGCCAGATTTCTGACAAGACACTTGTCCCCATTCTCGAACGCGAATTATTGCTAAACCAAGCCAATCCTGAAAAGGAAAAAATCCGAAATTGGCTTTTGGACAATACAAACATTTCTAATGCGCAGGCGGTCTATGAATTGGCCATTCGATCATTTCCAAATGAGGAGTTTGCCCAGCCATCAATAAATAGTAGCCGCCGCAGTTTCGCACGAATTAGAGCCCCGCGCGAAGGAAAATTGGACACTTTGAGCCGCACAAATAATTTTGAAAGGCAAGCCTTTATACAGCTTCGCGCAAGTTTCGCCGCGAATAAGGATGCCGAAGTAATACAATTAGCATTGGCAAATCAGAATAGTTCGAACTACGCCGTTTTTGCATGGTATGGCGGCTTGTCTGCATTTAGGATTGGTGATTTTGAAAGCTCTCTGTCTTTTTTTACAAATGCGGCAAATGCGCAAGCTTTTGATGAAGCCAAAAAAAGCGCGGCTAATTATTGGGCAGCTAGGGCAGCACAAAAGCTTGGGCGCATAGAAATTGCAACTAGTTTTTTAGAACAAGCAGCAACCCAGCCCCTTAGTTTTTATGGGCAATTGGCATTACAAAAGCTCGGGCGTTGGCAAAATCTAGCCATACCAGAGCAAAGAAGCGAAACCCAAAACGCGCGCGAAATCTTAGCAAATAGCCCAAGTGCACGCCGCGCAATCGCCCTTTTTGATTTGGGCCTAGTTTCTGATGCGCAAAATGAGCTAAGCCTAGCTTGGAATAATTCGCCGGCGCGTGATGATTTAGGCTATCTCTATATCGCCAGCACTCTTGGCTTTCGAGACTTATTCCAAAGAATAAGTGAGATGTCGAATAATGCATATATTTCCGCGAATTACCCAATTGCTGATGGCCTAACGCCGCAAGGGGGCAGCTTTGTCTTAGATAGAGCGCTGGTTTACGCGATTATGCGCCAAGAGAGCCGCTTTAAGACAGAGGCTATTTCCCATGCTGGCGCGCGCGGTCTAATGCAATTAATGCCAAACACTGCCGCTTGGATGACAGGGCGGCCCGAATTGAGAACCAATCCCGAATTATTGCACAATAATGAGCTGAATATCGCTTTGGGCGAAGCCTATCTAGAGCGGATAATGAAAATGCGGCCCATTAATAATTCATTGGCGCGCACAATTATGGCTTATAATGCGGGCCCTGGTGCTCTTTCGCGCTGGACAAATTCAATTGCCATGAGTGATGATACTCTAATGCTAATCGAGGCAACACCGGTCAGCGAGACGCGCGAATATGTCAAAAAGGTAATGAGTAATTTATGGATTTACCACAAACGACTTGGGCAAAATGCGCCAACACTTGAAAAGCTCGCGGCCGATAGAATCCCATTTTATGAGCCCCAAGACAACCCACGCGAAATGGGCTCTATGAACCATACTAATCTAATGCGATAGAATTGCCATTGGGCTTGATTTATCAATTGCTCTTTGTATGTATAATGCGCAAAGATAGGATAAAATTATGCGCGACGAAGATTTTAGACGTTCATCCAATATTGAAGATAGACGAGGCTCCGATGGCGGATTTGGCGGTGGCTTCGGTGGCGGATTTGGCGGTGACGGCGGAAGTGACGGCGGAATTCCGGTGCGCAAAGGCGGCGGCTTTGGTTTTATTATAATTGTGCTTCTAATGCTATTTTTTGGCGGCGGACGCGGCCTTTTAGAGAGCGTTAGCACCGATAGCGGCACATCAAATTATGGCTATCAATCCAATAATAATGGCCTTTCGACCAGTGCAAATACTGATGCAAACGAAGAGCGAACAGCGGATAGAGTGGCAAGGGTTTTAGGATCCACCGAAGATTATTGGGGGAAAACTTTTAGCGAATTGGGCGGTCAATATGAAGCGCCAGTCTTGGTTCTATTTCGCAATCGCACTTCTTCGCCCTGCGGTGCAGCATCGGGCGCAACTGGCCCATTTTATTGCCCCGGCGATAGAAAAATCTATCTCGATTTAGAATTCTTTGATGAAATGGCGCGCTCTTTGGGCGCAAGTGGCGATTTTGCCCAAGCCTATGTTGTTGCCCACGAAGTAGCACACCATGTCCAAAACCTCGTTGGAACTTTACCAAAGGCGCATAAAGCAATGGCGCGCGGCGGTGATAGAGGCGCTGACTCTGTTGCTGTGC
>CAYTWK010000102.1:0-6785 GCA_964442095.1 uncultured Caulobacteraceae bacterium
ATTAGATAAAAAATTTTCCAAGAAAACTATTCTAGAGGTTTATTTAAATCGTATATACTTTGGCCAAAACGCCTATGGTATAGACGCTGCGGCGTGGCAATATTTTTCAAAGCGGCCTTCTGAACTAAGCCTTGGGGAAGCAGCAATGTTAGCTGGGCTACCAAAGGCACCCGGCAGATTATCGCAAGACCTAACTGCAAAACCAGCATTAGATAGGCGCGCCATCGTTCTAGAGCGCATGGTTACCGCTGGCTTTATTAAAAGCGATATAGCTGCAAAAATAGCCCAAGAGCCGGTCATTATTAGTCGCCCTATCGAATTACAAGAGGGCGAATTCGCCTATGCAATCGATATGGCGCAAAAGGAAGTTGCGGCGCTAGAGCCGAAAATATCACCAGACCAAATTGTTCGCCTTACTATAGATAGTGAAATCCAGGACATGGCGGTAAATATTGTTCAGAATGCTTTGAACAATACCAATTCTTCGTCTGGCGTTACCCAAGCGGCACTAATTGCTATGGATAAAAGTGGACGAATCCTTGCGATTGTAGGGGGTCAATCCTATTCAAAGAGCCAATTTAACCGGGTTACCCAAGCAAAAAGGCAACCTGGATCCACCTTTAAACCAATTGTCTATGCCGCAGCGCTCGAAATGGGCATGACGCCAAATACAGTTAAAATCGACCGACCTGTTAAATTTGGAAATTGGCGACCGAAAAATTATGGCGGAAGCTATTCTGGAGCAATGACTTTATCAACGGCATTGACGAGATCAGTAAATACTATTGCTGCACAATTGGCCTCAGAAGTCGGAATTGAAAGACTAATAACTATGTCTCATCGCCTCGGAATAGAAAGCGAATTAAAGCGTAATCTTGCGATCTCGCTTGGCGCAGGAGAGGTCACATTATGGGATATGACTCGCGCCTATGCCACTTTTGCAAATGATGGCGTTCGCCTTGATCCATTCTTAATAGATAGAATTGATACAACAAGAAATACTATAGCCTATCAAAGACGCTCAAGGATACCGACCCAAGTTTATGACCCAATGCGCGCGCGCCAAATGACTGCCATGCTTGCCGATGTAATTGAATTTGGCACAGGCAAACGCGCCAAATTACAGGGCGGGCGCGAAGCTGCTGGAAAAACTGGAACTTCGCAAAGCTATAGAGATGCTTGGTTTGTTGGATATTCGGCGGACATAATTTGTGGCGTTTGGGTAGGAAATGACGAATTTGAACCAATGCGCAGCGTATCGGGCGGCACTTTACCGGCGCAGATTTGGTCCAGTTTCATGAATAAGGCCCATGAAGGTTTGCCCCTAAAGCCTTTGCCAACCATTTATGATGCCAATCGCCCCGATAATAAAACTATGGCGCTCTATTATGAGGATTTAGCGAAACTCTTTGCAGCTGCAGGGGGTGTAGAACTTGACCCATTAGGGGAAAAGCGCCAAGCAATTCGCCTTGATACCCGAACCAACGAAGCCAAAGAAAAGTCAAAGCGTCCGCCTTTATAAATGTCCCGCGAAATTATCCTACAATTAAAAGACCTATGCCTTACACGGGGCGCTAAGCCGCTTTTTTCGGGCGTAGAAATCTCCATATTGGACCGCGACAGAATAGCCTTGGTCGGACCAAATGGCGTTGGAAAATCAACTCTATTGCAAGTAATTGCCGGAACCATGGAGTTTGATTCAGGCGAAAGAGTTTTGGCAAAAAATGCCCATATTGCAATCCAGACCCAAGAGCCCGATTTTAGCGGCTTTGAAAATCTAGTGGATTTTGTAATTAGCGATGTTCCCTATGAAACCGACCCAAAAGCTGATGGCCAAAGACGCGCCGCGGCACTAAGTGAATTGGCTGCCTTTGGCCTAGATAGCGAAAAAGACATTACTAAACTTTCCGGTGGTGAGGCACGCCGCGCCGGCCTTGCGCGGGCATTCGCATCTGGCGCGGATTTAATTTTGCTTGATGAACCAACCAATCATCTTGATATTAAGGCGATTGAAGAATTAGAGAGCCGCATAAAAAACCATAAAGGCGCAATTCTTACAATCTCGCATGATCGCACTTTTCTCGAAAACATATCCAATGCCTGCATTTGGCTGCGCAATGGAAAGACCCAAAAATTGGGTGCAAGCTTCAAAAAGTTTGACGAATGGGCAGAGCAAATTGAGGCCCAAGAAGCAAAGGCGCTTGAAAAGCTCAATCTGCGCCTAAAAGACGAAGCACATTGGCTCTCGCGCGGCGTAACTGCGCGGCGTTCGCGCAATCAAGGCCGCCTCAAACGCCTATATGAGATGCGCGAACAAAGAATTCAAGTGTTAGCATCCATGAAGGGCGAAGCCGCAAATATTCGCACAAGCAGTGAGGCATCGTCAAAACTAATGCTTGAGGCAAAAGGCATTTCCAAATCATTTGATAATAAGCGAAAAATAGTCGAAGGATTGGATCTAAGAGTTTTACGAGGCGATAGGATAGGAATTGTTGGTCCAAACGGCATCGGTAAATCAACATTAATTAAAATGCTCGTCGGCGAATTAATGCCCGATACTGGCAATATTCGCCGCGCAAAAAACCAAAGCCTTGCATATTTGGATCAGACCCGAGAAAGCCTTGATAATAATGCAACTCTATGGGAAACCTTTGCACCAATGGGCGGGGATCAGATAATGGTGCAAAACATTCCGCGCCATGTTGTTGCTTACGGAAAGGATTTTCTGTTTAGCGCCGAACAAATGCGTCAACCGATTGGCTCGATGTCCGGCGGCGAGCGTAACCGAGTTTTGCTTGCTTTAGCTCTTGCAAAGCCGAGCAATCTCTTAATACTAGATGAGCCGACAAATGATTTGGATATGGATACTTTGGATGTCCTAGAGGAGATGCTGGCTAATTTCGAAGGGACAATAATCATAGTTAGCCACGATAGAGCATTTCTCGATAATGTCGTTACTTCGACTTTGGCGCCAGTCGGCAATGGTAAGTGGCGCGAAACTCCCGGCGGTTGGCGCGAGATTGAAAGCCAAAAAACGCTTTCCAATAATGATAAAGCGCCAAAACTTTCTCAGACTTCAAAAGCAAATTTCGTAAATAACTCTGAAAAGAAGAAGGAACAAAGCAAATTAAGCTATAAGGAAAACTACAGACTAGAGGAATTGCCGAAATTGATTGCCAATCTTGAAGCCAAAATCAAAATCAATGAAAGCCACTTTGAGGATACAAATCTTTATATAAACGAGCCTTTGAAATTTGAAAAGCTAAGCTTGGAACTAGAAAAGCAAAAGGCGGAACTGGAAAATCTTGAAACCGAATGGCTCTTATTGGAAGAGAAAAGAGCGCAATTTGAACCTTAAGTCAGCTCGGATTTATGCCAAAAACTTAATGTTATAATTAACAGAGAATTAACCGAATAAGACCAGCCTAAAAATGCTATGGCCAAAAATAATTGGCGAACTTAGGAGTTGGATGTGCAAAAGGCGCCAAAATCATTATCAATATTCGCAAAATTCGCGGCATTTGTTTCTTTAACCTTCCTAGCAGGGAACACACTTGCACAATCTAATGTCGGCAATATTGTTAATGTGGCATCGCCCGATATTTGCGCGGCAGCATGCGGCAGTGACAATATGTGCGCTTCATGGACCTTTAAACCCAATCCAACAATTAATGGCCAGTCAAATGGTGGGCAGTGCCAGTTTTCAAAGCCCAACCCCAATAATCAAAACTTTGTTCAAACGCGCCCTAGCATAAACGTTCCTAATTGGACTCAAAGCAATATCCCAAGCTGGAGTGCGCCAAATTCACGCGGCGGCAATTATGCGATTACACCTTTACCAAATACAGCAGCCCCAGCCCCAAGAATGGCAAGTGCGCCGCAGCCAATGCCGGCCAATCCGGCGCCGCGAATTCAACCGCAGACTCATGCGCAGCAGACCACTAATGCGATGACTAACAGAAGCGCTCCTATCAGTTTTGATCGCCCTACAAATTCAGCAAATACGAATGCGCAAATGCAGGCAACCCAGCAACAATTGAATTGGCGACCTGTTGAAACATCAGCCCCTAGAGAGCAAAGCCCAAATCTAAACAATTATCGCAGCAATGACGGCACAATTGATGCAGCGCAAATGCGCAGAGATCAATTGGCCGCACAAAATAAATCTGGCCAGCCGCGCTATTCTGTCCAAGGCGAATGGTCTAATGTTGCCCAATCTGTAGCAAATGGCCAGAATTATGCGAATGTCGATTTAGCCAATTCAAGGCCTATTCCGCAACCTCCAGAACCAGTGGCAAAGACGCAAGTTACCCAAGAAATGCTTAGTATACCGCGAACACGTGGGCCATTGCGTGCTGGGCGTAGCAATAAAAATCAAAGCGCAACCACCGCAGAAACAGATGAGCAAAAAAAAGGATTTTTCCAGACCATCGGCGGTATGTTTAATCGTGGTTCAAGTGCAAGCAGCGAACAAAACTATGATAACGGCCCAACCGAGAGTGAGCGCACTACCTCTATGCACGGACCACTTCGCAAACGCGCAGCAAACTAAAAATATCCAACCAAAAGCAATTCTATTAAATAATTTGTATTGCGACTTTGGATTGTTTTTAGAACCATTTATTTACTTTGCCATGTTATAAGGCCCTTAGAGGACCATACCATGAGCATAGGCGAAAGATATTCGAAGCTTTTAACAATCGCTAAAGAGGATTCTAGTGAGAAACGGCGCGAATTACTTCACGAAGTAACTGATTTGTTTTTCGACAATAGCGAAAAAATCAATACTATGGAAAGTAATCTTTTTGGCGAGCTTTTGGCAAAAGTTGCTTTCGAGCTTAATAATGAAGTCCGCCTCGAACTTTCTAATCGATTTAATAATGGATCTGCGCCGCGCCCGCTTGCGGTTGCACTGGCAAACGATGCCTTTGACATTGCCCAGCCTATTATCCAAACCTCGGTCGCCCTTACCGATGAAGATTTAATCAGAATTGTCGAGAGCAAGGGCAAGCAATATCAAATGGCAATTACCAAGCGTGAAACCGTTTCTGAACTTGTATCCGACGCTTTGGTTAATCACGGCGACGACGAAGTTGTCGGCTCACTACTTGAAAACGAAGGCGCTAAAATTGGCACTATGACTTTCGATAAAGTCGTGGTTCGCGCAGAAGCGAACCCAGCGTTGCAAGGCGCGATTGTCGCGCGTAAAGCCGTGCCGCCTGAAGTCCTAAATGAGCTATATCTAATCGTTTCGGGGCCAATGCGCCAAGAAATCCTAGAGCGCAATAGCCATTTATCCAAAGAAGAAATTGATGCCGCTATGGCACGTGCGGAAGCAAAAGTCGGAATGAGCACTGGAACTTATCCCGCAGATTTCGACGATGCACAGCGCAAATTCCAGAATCTAAAAGCCCGTAACGCAATCGAAGCCGCCAAACTTCCAAACCTATGGCGCGAAGGTGAAAAGACGCTTTGCCAGCTAATATTTGCTGAAATCGCCGGCCTCGACTATTTTAACGTCCAAAAGCTATTTGCCAAAAAAGACGTTGATGTAATTGCTATGATCTGCCGTGCCAAAGGAATTGAGCGCAGCCTATTCGTAACCTTATGCGTATTCATCCTCGGTGAAAATGGCATGGGGGAAAGCCAAAAACTTGGCAATATGTATAATGAAGTGCCGATTGATGCCGCTCAGCGTGCACTGCGGTTTATGCAGGTTCGCATAAGCGCTGCCAAAGCCGCCTAGATTTCAATACACACAGCCGTTGCTTCGCCGCCGCCAATACATAGGCTTGCGCAGCCTTTGCTTAGCCCCCTCGCCTTTAATGCATTAATCAAAGTTACAATAATCCTTGCTCCTGATGCACCAATCGGATGCCCCAAAGCACACGCACCGCCATTCACATTGATTTTTTCATGGCTAATCCCAAGCTCTTTTATGGCAATCATCG
The DNA here is from genome assembly GCA_964442095.1 of uncultured Caulobacteraceae bacterium. Classification (GTDB taxonomy): domain Bacteria; phylum Pseudomonadota; class Alphaproteobacteria; order Caulobacterales; family Aquidulcibacteraceae; genus Pseudaquidulcibacter. The sequence continues at coordinate 5,952 of CAYTWK010000102.1, forward strand.
GAACCACCGCAAACGCCTCATTGATTTCGAATAGTTCTACATCCTCTATCGCCCACCCTGCCCGCTTTATAGCTTGTTTCATGGCATAAACTGGAGCGGTGGTGAATTGGCTTGGTTCGTGGGCAAAGGCCGAGGTTGAAATGATTTTCGCCAAAACCTCATGGCCATTTTCACGCGCATAGCTTTCGCGCACTAAGACCAATGCTGCCGCGCCATCTGAAATACCGGATGCATTGGCCGCCGTTACTGTGCCTTCTTTATTGAAAGCAGGTTTTAAAGTGCGAATTTTTTCAGGGCGCGCATTTCGCGGCAATTCGTCAGTATCAATCAATGTTTCGCCACTTCGCGCCACCAAAGTCACACCCGCGATTTCACCTGTAAAATCCGCCGATTGTGCACGCTGCAAAGTTTCAAGAGCATAATCATCCTGCATTTCGCGTGAAAAGCCGTATTCGGACGCAGTTTTATCGGCATAAACACCCATGGCCAAACCTTCATAGGCATCTTCTAACCCATCTAGTGCCATATGATCGAGCAATCTATCATGGCCGTATTTTGAACCCTTGCGGTGGGTTTTTGATAGAAAAGGCGCATTTGACATGCTCTCCATGCCGCCGGCAACCACAATCTCGGCCTCGCTGGCCAAAATCGCATTGCGGCCCATTATTAAAGCCTGCATGCCGGAGCCGCACATTTTATTAAGCGTTGTGGCTTGGGAATGTTTCGAAAGGCCCGCCTTTAATGCCGCCTGCCGTGCTGGTGCTTGGCCTTGGCCCGCACCTAAAACATTGCCCATCAAAACCCAATCGACCTTGTTTGGGTCGATGCCCGATT
>CAYTWK010000103.1:0-6772 GCA_964442095.1 uncultured Caulobacteraceae bacterium
TGATTTGCCGGAGAGCATTGTCCCCTCTTTTAGGACTGCCTTGATTGGGCTGGTGCTTGACGCAGAAACCCGCATATCAACGCGGCCCAGTGTGCGATAAGAAAGTAAATCCGATTTTGCTTTAGGATTTGCGCCATTAAATGTTTCATATAGTTTGAACGCGCCAAATCCGACACCGACAATTAAGACAATGCCAAGCACAAATAGCGCGATATTTGGCCTGTCATTTTCTCTTTTGGTCCGAGAGCGCCGATTACCAACACTCGCAAGGTCATTTTCATCATCATCGAAAGTCATTATGGATTAATCTCGCGTTTCTTTGGCAGCCGTAGGCACTTGTAATAAACAAAACCTAGCTAATCAGGCAAGACATTATGATAGTTTGCGATTATCTGTAAACACAATTATTCCACAGACTTTGCGGCACTTGCAGGAATCCATCCATCGATGCCTAAGCGATTTGATTTAACCTTATACCAAGTCTGGCCGCCGCTTTGGCTAATCTCAGTCACTTGAAGAACGAATCCGCGCTCAGCACTTGCAATTTTGGTTTCTTCCTCGGGCGATGCCGCACTATGAACCCCAACATTTGCACTTGTGATTACAACTCTTGAACCAGCGGCAATTTCTTTCGCTACCTTGGGCGAATTTGCATCTGAACTCGCCGCATTCGTATCTGTAGGCGCAGCGATTGGCGCAGGTGCTTTATCACCAACCAAAGTGCCTGAAATCCATCCTTTTGATCCATTCGGTAAAGTTACACGATACCAAATTTTTCCATTATGAGTGCGGCTCGCGTCGATTGATAGCGTGTCTCCGCGCAATGCTTCACCAATACGCACTGCCTCGGGACCCGCTTCGGCGCGAATATTTGCGCGATTACTCTGAATATAGACAATCCGCTCTGGCGTATCGACAATTTCGCCAATCACGGGGGGAGCCGGCACATTTTCACTCGGCGCGAGATTGTTTAAGGCTGAACTATTTGCACCAATGCTAATCGGCGCACCATTTAATCCAATTAATTGATCTTCTCGCACATAGCCAGTTTGATTCGGTCGATTGGGAACATTTACGCGCGCCCAAACAATATTATTTATTATTGCGCGGCCTGTTACATCTACAACTGCACCAATCCCTAAATTAGCAACACCTAAAGCCTCATCTGAAGGTTCAGTCTTAACTTCTAGATTCGAGCTTGCACGAGCAATAATGCTCGGCTCGATGGTGGCGACTTGGCTTGGGTCAAATTGACTGGTTGCAATAGTCTCGGTGGTGGCAGAATTATCATCATTTGGCCTAAGTAATTTTGCACCAATAAATGCCAAGAGGCCCAGCCCCACAACAAAAGCGGCAATAAGACCAGCGTTCAAAAGGCCATTTTGCCTTTTGGGGGCATTATGTGAATTATATCTTCTTTGGCTATCAGCCGCGCCATTGGGGGCAAAGTCTTCTTCAAATAGATTTTCAGATGCTTGGGTTTCGCTACGCATTAAAGCAAGTGGGGAACCACATTCGGGGCAAATGCTTCCAAGGCCCGCAAAGGGCAATAATGTGCCATTCTTAGCCAATTCGCAATTATCAGGAAGATTTGAACAGCGACCTTTTCGTGACATTTTTTACCCCTTAAATTCTCATTCTCGCTAGTATTATTAAATTATGTCGAAAGATTGGCAATTGCAAATGTTAAAAAGCCCCCAATCTCTTGGGGGCTTTCCATCGTGATATCCAAAGCAAAATCAGAGATTAGGTTTGACCATTATTGATGTGCAAGCACAGCGAGTAATAGCAAAGCCACAATGTTTGTGATTTTGATCATTGGGTTAACAGCAGGGCCAGCAGTATCCTTGTATGGATCGCCAACTGTGTCCCCAGTAACAGATGCTTTATGTGCTTCTGAGCCTTTTTCATGCTTTACGCCATCTTTATCAACAAAGCCGTCTTCAAAAGATTTCTTAGCATTATCCCAAGCGCCGCCGCCAGAAGTCATAGAAACGGCAACAAATAGACCGTTTACGATAACCCCAAGAAGCATACCACCAACCGCAGCAAACGCCATTTCTTTGCCTGCAAATGCATTCACAGCGAAGAAAAGAATAATTGGCGAAAGCACTGGAAGCAATGATGGAACGATCATTTCCTTGATTGCTGCTTTGGTAAGAATATCAACAGCGCGGCCATAATCAGGCTTTGCTTTATATTCCATAATACCTGGGATTTCGCGGAATTGACGACGAACTTCTTCGACAACTGAACCCGCAGCACGGCCAACAGCAGTCATAGACCAGCCGGCAAATAAATATGGTAATAGGCCGCCCAATAATAGGCCGCAAACCACATATGGATTTGCAAGATCAAATAGGCCATCAACCTTCACACCGGCAAAGAATGGGAAGCTTACAGGGTCTGATGCAAAGTGACGCAAGTCTTCTGTATAGGCCGCAAAGAGAACCAATGCACCAAGACCAGCTGAACCAATCGCATAGCCTTTGGTGACTGCTTTGGTAGTATTGCCAACTGCATCTAGTGCGTCAGTAGTTTTGCGAACTTCTGGCGGAAGCTCAGACATTTCAGCGATACCGCCCGCATTATCTGTAACTGGGCCAAAGGCATCAAGAGCGACGATAATACCTGCAACTGAAAGCATTGTAGTTGTTGCAATTGCAACACCAAAAAGACCAGCGATTGAATAGGTTGAAATAATACCAACCACAATTACCAAAGCAGGCAAAGCGGTTGATTCCATAGAAACCGCCAAACCTTGGATTACGTTTGTGCCGTGGCCAGAAATTGAAGCCTGTGCGACTGAACGAACTGGCGCATAATCGGTGCCAGTATAATATTCAGTAATCCAAACAATCAGCGCAGTCACAACAAGACCAATAATACCAGTTGAGAACACTTGAGTAGCACCAACAAGATTTCCGTCTGAAGCGGTGAAGCCTTGCGGTAGCAACATTGAAGTTACCGCATAAAGACCAAGAGCGGATAAAACACCCGCAGCGATTAGGCCTTTATACAATGCACCCATAATATTATTAGTTTTTCCAAGTTTTACAAAGAAAGTGCCAATAATAGAAGTTATGATAGCCATTGCACCAATCGCTAGTGGCAATGCCATCATTACAGCAGCACCAGCTTCACGGAAGAAAATAGATGCCAAAACCATAGTGGCAACCAAAGTAACCGCATAGGTTTCGAATAGATCCGCCGCCATACCAGCGCAATCGCCAACATTGTCACCAACATTATCGGCAATAGTAGCAGGGTTTCTTGGATCATCTTCTGGGATACCAGCTTCAACTTTACCAACCATATCGCCGCCAACGTCAGCACCTTTAGTGAAGATACCTCCGCCAAGACGCGCGAAGATTGAAATCAAAGAAGCACCAAAACTAAGGGCAACTAGGCCGTCAACCACATCGCGGCTAGTAACTTCTTTGCCCATTAATGCGGTCAATACATAGTAAAATCCAGCAACGCCCAAAAGCGCAAGGCCTGCAACCAGCATGCCGGTTACCGCGCCAGATTTGAACGCAATATCAAGGCCGCCGGCCAGACTATGGCGTGACGCTTCGGCGGTGCGCACATTTGCGCGAACCGAAACCAACATGCCAATATAACCAGCAACGCCAGATAAAACAGCGCCAAGCGCAAAGCCGATAGCTGTTAATGGGCTAAATAGAACAAACAAAAGCACAAACAAAACAGCACCAACAATCGCAATTGTTGTGTATTGGCGATTAAGATATGCCATAGCGCCTTCTTGAATAGCAGCAGCAATTTCCTGCATACGCTCATTACCAGCGCTAGACTTCATGACGGATTGAATAGTTATTCCACTATAAATTAATGCGATAACGCCAGCAACTATAGCCGCGATAACACCGCTCATACTCGGGTCCATAAATACTCCATATTTCTTTGGTAAACGCCGACCGCGTTACCCCCCTTTTGCTATGGCTTTTACATAAAGTTTGCGCGCTTGCAAGTCATATCCACTTTTGGGGGAATCTTTAAAATCTAGTTTTTCATATAGAGGGCGGAAAACTCTCACTAATACATCAAATCGAGCGATTTTACTTCAATACGTGTAACAATTACGCCGTTAAATGCACCTTGAATAATCCCTTTTAGCCATAAAGCAACGGCATTTTTGTCAATATAATTATTTGCACTCACACTGATGGGCGAACGCGAGCCACCGCGGACAATTGCATCCTTCACAAGAAAAGTATTATTGCGAACAATATCAGCGGCACGGGCGTCTTGTGCATGAACCACAATCGTCAAAAACGAATAATTCACGAGCCGCTTTCCATTGGCAACGGGAATCACTATGCCTGGGATTTCTACTTGGCTAGTCTGCGCCCCGCCGGACTTTTCTTCTTTCTTTGGCGCGGCAGCAGCTTCAAGGCGACTTACATCAATAGAAGCAAAGCAAAACCCGAGAAAGCAATTCAAGACAAGAAAAAATAATCGATTTTTTGAAATATTGTTTCGCATGACCATTTAATGCCATACTATTGTAAACGAATTCTTATGAAAAATTGTGGCTATAACTAAGCGGCGCATCCAAAGCGATTGCTTCGTCATTCTTACTGACCTTGAGACCAGAGCCTTTTGCGCAAACGCCAATTTCACTCAAGTGAATTGAATTTTCCGCTGCCATTTGCATTATTAGCTCTCTGTTTGAAGGGCTAGCGCAAAATACGGATTGATAATCATCACCAAAGCTTAGCAGCTTAAATAATTCTTGGGTCTCGTCATTTGTGCTTTGAATATGATTCTTTGCAGCTTCTGATATTGGAACTTTATCAATAAAAACCTCAACTAAGATACTCGATTCAATCGCAAGCTTCTTTAAATCGCCCAATAAACCATCAGAAACATCAAGGCTTGCAGTAGCAAAACTGGCAATAAGGTCTGCGGTTTCTTCGGGTGGAATTTTTGGCATTTGATAATGTTCTATTTCAGCCTTAAAGCCCTTTGGATTGCCGCTTTCGAGAGCCATTAAGCCAAGATAGGCGCTACCAATTGTATTGGTAACAAAAATAATATCATTTTCTTTTGCGCCTCTCCTAAGGATTGGAACCCTATTAATTGGTTCGGCAAAAATACTTAGGCTTATGACAAGTGTATTTGGGCTAGAGGTCGTGTCACCGCCCAATAAAGGGATATTCTCTAATTCGCGGCCTAATTGCTGTGCAAATAATTCAAGCTCTTGGCTGGATCTATTGACGGGCCAAGTTAGATTTAAAAACGCCGCAATTGGCCTACAGCCTTTGGCAATAATATCGGATTTATTGACGCGAACAATTTTGCTAGCGATTGTTTCAATCGGGTCATTAGTTCGAAAATGGACATTTTCAACAATTGTATCACTCGAAACGACGAGGCCCTTTTTGAGAATCTCGCCGTCAATAAAGGCGATATCATCTGTAAGGCCTAGGGCCGCTTTATGGCCTAAACTTAATGGCGCGAAATATTTGGCAATTATTTCAAACTCGCAATTGTTGGAATCACTGCCCAAATTAAAAATCCTATTGCCGAGCTAAATCAGCCTTGGTTTCTTTCGCCATTTTATCCAATAGGCCGTTTACAAATCCAGGCTCGCCCGAATCAAGAAAAGCTGCCACTACTCCAACATATTCATCAATTATCACTGCGACCGGTATATCAAGGCAATTTAAGAGTTCGTAAGTGGCCGCGCGTAATGCCGCCCGAACAATCGGATCCATTCTTTCGATTGTCCAACCATTAACGAGGCGCAGTTTTATCTGCTCATCAAGCATTATGTGCTGATCAACAACATTCTTAACTAAACGCTCAAAAAACTCTTGATTGGCAAATATTTTAGAGGCATCGTCTGGATTTTCTGATATTCTGATTTCCTTAAATTCGGAAACAATTTTTCGACCAGCAAGGCCCGTCAATTCTATTTGATAAAGCGCCTGCACCGCGCATAAACGCGCACCGCGCAATGCCTGCAATGATTTTGAGATTATCGGTGATTTCTGCTCAGCCTTCACTCTATATGCCGCCCATCTTTAATCTTTTCCATACCTCAATCATAGTGGCACACGCAATCGCTGCATCTTTGCCCTTATTACGTCCGCTACGCGATGCCCGAACCATGGCCTGTTCTTCGTCAGAGGCAAGAATAATCCCACTACCAATAGCAAATCCGTCGATTGTCATTTGCATAATTGCCCGCGCCGTCTCACGTGCAACAATGTCATAATTCCCAGTTTCCCCTTTGATTACAACGCCTAGAGCAACAAAGCCATCATATTTACGACCAGCCGGTGTATGCGCCGCGCGGTCTGCGCCCGAAATCACAAAAGGTATTTCCATTGCACCCGATACCCTGACCAAGGAATGGGTGATTTTCAAACTATCCAATGTCTCGCTGGCACCCTTTATCAATTCGTCGGTTATATCTCTATGCGCATCACCGGAAACAATTAAAACATGCGGCGGGTCTATATGAATTGACATGGACAACTCCAAGATATTTAAAGATCAATAAAGGCGAATAAAGCGCCACTTTAGGAAGGATTCTATTGTAAAATAGTGAACAAATTATATTTATAAACTATAGAATTATTTGCTTTTCTTATTTGCTGCCCCAAGCTCGTCTTTTACAAATGCTGTGAAATCCTCTGGCTTTTCAAATTCGCGGTAAACCGACGCATAGCGAACATAGCCAACGGGGTCCGTAAGCGCCAAATGGCGCATAACCACTTCACCTATTTTTGCACTCGTAAAT
>CAYTWK010000104.1:0-6751 GCA_964442095.1 uncultured Caulobacteraceae bacterium
ATAGCCAAAGTTGTTCAGCTTGGCGATCCAAAAGGTGCATTTTATTTCGCCCAATATCAATATGGGGGTGGGAGCAACCAGTTGCAATACCGCTCCAAATTGGTTTTTGCGGCCAAAATCTTTTAAAGATTTTTGCGGTCTCGGCATTGCAGCTTAGGTCGTAAACCGCATCAAATTTTGCAGATTGAAGCTTACTGCGGTTATCGAGATCTTCGCGAAACGAATTATATCGCCAATTTACAACCAATTCGTCAAAATAGGGACAATCTGCCAAAAAGCGCGCATATTGCGGTTCACTTAAAAGGACAATATGGGCGTGCTGGTGATAGTTTCTTATGGCTTCTACTGCTGACAAGCTAAGGGCAACAGATCCTAAATCGCCGCTATTGATGACGAGGACTTTTTTGGCATTTCTTAAGATTGGGTTTTGCTTCATTGTTTAGGGTTTAGCAATTCATAATATAGTTGCAAAGTCTTTTGCTGTAGTGACTTAGTTGGAAACTTCTCTCTTATTCGCTTCATAGCTCTTTCGCCAATAATTTTCCGCCCCTTTTCCCCCATTAATATCAGCTCTTCAATATAATTTGCCAATTGATCGGCATTTGCCGTTTCAATTAGAAAGCCAGTTTCACCATGCGTTACTACTTCTTTTGCCCCGCCGATATTGGTTGCAATTACTGGTTTTCCCATTGCTCCAGCTTCGGCAGCGGTGCGCCCAAATGCTTCGGGCTCAATTGATGGTGTTACTATAATATCGCTAGCATACATTGCTGCGGGAATGTCGTTTTCATGGCCAATAAAATGGAAATTTTCGGAAATACCATAATTGCGTGTCATGGCTAATAATTCTTGGGTATATTGGGTTCGGCCTTGATCTTCACCAGCTAAAATATATTGAGCCACGATTCCTTTTTTGTTTAGGATATTTGCAGCTTCAATTAAAACTTTTTGCCCTTTCCAATTTGTAAGGCGCGCGGGCAATAATATCTTTATATGATCGTTTTCAACAAGGCCCCATTTATCAAGCATTTCGCACTTTTTCTGGGGCGGCATTTTTTCCGGATCGAAACGCTCCAAATCAACGCCGCGATAGATTGTCTGGACCTTGCTGGGGTCGATCTTGTGTTCGCCAATAAGATGAGATTTAGTGAAATTTGAATTGGCAATAATTACATCGCCCTTTGTCATTATGCCATTATAATATCGCTTTAAGGGATGATTGGAATTATAAATCCCGTGATAAGTTGTCACAAACGGGATTTTACAAATTCGCGCTGCCAATAAAGCACTTATTGCTGGTGCTCGCGACCTTGCGTGTATTATATCAATTTTGAATTCTCTAATGATACCGCAAATTTTGGCGGTATTTATAAAGAGGATTGTAAAGGGGTTTTTCGATTTTGCATTGCCAATAATGGCTTTTGCGCCGCTTCTCTCGAGGTCTTTAAGCATGCGCCCGCCATTGGTAAATACAAGGGCATCGCCCCCGTCTTTCACAATTGCCTCAGCAATTTCTAAAGTCGTGCGCTCGGCGCCGCCAGTATCTAATTGTGGAATAATTTGTAAAAGGTTTAAAGGCATTGATTCCCAATAGATAAAACAATAAGAACTTAAAAGCTATTTTGTTTATAAGTTGAATAATAGTGGGTCGCCGCCCTTTGCCGCAATATTTTCACTTTTAACTTGTTCTGTGGCAAATCTCGGCAAATAGTGCGGTCCGCCTGCTTTGGGACCTGTCCCCGATAGCCCTAGTCCGCCAAAAGGCTGCACGCCGACTACAGCGCCAGTCATAGATCTATTTACATAATAATTGCCAGCTGGAACGGTGTGCCGAACCTTTTCGACAAAGCTATCTAGCCTTGAATGACAACCCAAAGTTAGACCATATTTTTTTGCTGCTAGTTGGGCGCCAATTGTATCAATCTCTTCGGGATCATAGCGAAGAATATGTAATATCGGACCGAAAACTTCCTTTTCTAATTCGTCCAAATTATCAATTTCTATAATTAACGGGGCAAAAAAGTGCCCATTATCGGTATTTTCGCCTAGCTTGGCTTCATAGATAATCTTTTCTTTCATTTTTTCTTTGTGTACTTTTAGGATTCCAAGTGCCTCTTTGTCGATAACTGGTCCAATATCTGTTGATATCCTATCTGGTGAAGAAATATTCAATTCATCCAAAGCGCCTTTAAGACACTCAATTATATCCTCTGCATTGTCCTTTGGCACGAATAAAAGGCGCAGCGCCGAGCATCTTTGCCCCGCAGAGCCAAATGCAGAAATAATAACATCATCGACAATTTGCTCCTTTAGTGCGGTGGTGTCGGTAAACATAGCATTTAGGCCACCGGTTTCAGCTATTAAAGTGGCAATAGGGCCTGGTTTTGCCGCAAGTGTTTGGTTTATTTTCTGCGCCACGCTAGTTGATCCGGTAAAGGCGACGCCCTCAATGTCGTCTAGGCCGACCATTGCCGCACCAATTTCGCCATCGCCTAAAATCAATTGCAATGCTTCTTTTGGAAGACCGGCATTTTGGAAAATTTTGATCGCTTGATAGGCAATTAAAGGCGTTTGTTCGGCTGGCTTCGCTAATACACAATTGCCTGCCGCCAGAGCGGCGGCTATTTGGCCAGTGAAAATTGCCAAAGGGAAATTCCAAGGGCTAATGCAAACAAAGGTTCCGCGCCCCATTAGTGTAAATTCATTTATTTCTCCAAACGGCCCATTTAGTCTTTCGAAGCCATTAAAATGCTTGCGCGCCTCGATTGCGTAATAGCGACAAAAATCAATTGCCTCACGGACTTCGGCGATTGCATCTTCAAATGTTTTGCCGGCTTCAAATACCAGCGTTGCAATCAGGCTTTGGAAATTATCCTCTAGTCCATTGGCCATATTTTCTAGGATTTGACTGCGAGCATTTGCGCCAAGAATGTCCCATTGCTTTTGAAATCTATTGGCTATTTTTGATGCGGCGCTAATTTGTTCCATCGGACAATAGCTAGATATGCCAAAGTCGGCATTCACATCAGAAGGGCTGGTAATTTTGAAAGAATTATGACCAAATACTTCTTTGCCATCAATAATTGAATGGGCATTGAATCTGGCCTTTTTGAAATCTGCAAGTGCAATTTCAAAGTCTTTTTGTGTTTGTAATATTGTTAGATCATAACCCTTTGAATTTATTCTCCCGTCAGAATAAAGGTCTTTGGGCACAGGGACTTTGGTGTGGCGGACCGGCCCAGACTTTAGGGTTTTTATAGGATCTGCAACTATTTTTTCGATTGGAACATCGGGATCCAAAAAGGCGTGAACAAAGCTGGTATTCGCACCATTTTCAAGCAAGCGGCGCACAAGATATGGCAATAGATCTTCGTGCGCGCCAACAGGTGCATAAACTCTTACACGCAAATCGGGATATATCTCCCTAGCGACTTCATAGAGGGTTTCGCCCATGCCATGAAGGCGCTGAAACTCATAATCCGTTGCATTTGCCGACTTTGCAAGGTTTATTACGGCAGCAAGACTATGGGCATTGTGGGTGGCAAATTGGGGGTAAATATGGGCTTTGTTTTCAAAGAGATCTTTTGCCGCCGCCAGATAAGAAACATCTGTCGCAGTCTTAGTTGTAAATACGGGAAAGTCAGGCCGTCCTGCGTTTTGCGCCCGCTTTATTTCCGCGTCCCAATAGGCACCTTTGACCAAGCGAACCATGATAATTCGATTATTTTGGCGCGCTATATCGCCAATTCGCTTAATTACATGGCGCACTCTTTTTTGATAGGCTTGCACGGCAAGACCCAATCCGTCCCAATTCATTAGTTTCGGCTCTTTGGCGAGATTTTCTAAAATATCGAGACTTATTCCAAGCCTATCTGCTTCTTCGGCATCGATACAGAAGCCAATATTGTATTTGGCGGCCATGGCAGCAAGCTCTAGCACGCGCGGATAGAGCTCTTTTTGGACTTTTTCTAATTGCCGCGCATCATATCTAGCGTGCAAAGCGGAGAGCTTTACAGAAATCCCAGATTTAGTTTTGGGGCAAATGCCAATATTGTCTTCCGCGCCAAGTGCCTCTATGGCATTGGCATAAGAAGTGAAATATCGCTTTGCATCTTGGTCTGTGCGTGCGCCTTCTCCTAGCATGTCAAAGCTAAAATTGCTGGCGGACGATTTTTTTGCCATACTTGCGCCGCGTTTTATTGCCGACTTAATATTGCGGCCCAATACAAACTGTTCACCCATTATGCGCATTGCTTGGTAAACTGCGGCGCGAATTACGGGTTCACCGGCTTTTCGGGTTAATTTGTGCACAAATGCGCCAAAATTATTGCGTGCTTCGCCCTCAATATCGACTACTTTACCAGTAAGCATTAGGCCGAAAATAGATGCATTTATTAACAAGGATTCTGAAGTTCCGAGCTTTTGGCCCCAGTCACCGCTTGTGATTTTTTCTGCGATTAATTTGTCTGCTGTCTCTTGATCTTTTACCCTTAAAAGACCCTCGGCAAGGCACATAAGTGCCAGTCCTTCTGGAGTGGTAAGACCAAATTCCTCTAAAAACGATTCTAAAACTCCGACAGGGCGTGATTTTGAACGAGCGCGGCGAACGATTTCGCAAGCATCTCTAAACGTCGAATCAGATTGGCTTTCATCTAGGGGAGGCATGCTTAAAAGTTCGGCGACTATATCTGCTTCATCGCGGTATTTGTGTTCGTCCATTACATATTCCCCTATATTATGGCGTTTCTCTGATGGTGATAATAATCTTGAAATTGTCACAATCGTATGTTTAAGTCAGCTAAAGATATTGCTGTGCTTTGTTGGATTAATGAGTTTGCAAGTAAGGGTAAAGGCTTAAGTTTTCTTGCGGCATTTTTTTCTTAATTTTGGTGCTATAGGGATGAAATTGCGGGCTAATTTGTTTTAGCCAAGTGATTTGGAGAATTTTTATTGCGAATAATGATTGTCACAGATGCTTGGGAGCCCCAAGTAAATGGTGTAGTTAGAACCCTTAATCGAACTGTTGAAGAATTGCGGCATATGGGCCACAAGGTTGAAATGGTCACACCTGCTGATGGCTATTATACTTTGCCGTTACCAACTTATTCTGAAATTAAGCTTGCGATTGGTGCTCGCGCAGACATAGAGCATCGCTTTGAGGTTTTTGAGCCCGAGGCGCTTCATATTGCCACCGAAGGAACACTTGGAATTACTGCTCGCTCAGTTTGTATTGAAAATAACTTTCCTTTCTCAACTTCTTATCATACTCAGTATCCGGAGTATATTTCAGCGCGGTTTCCTGTGCCAGAAGATTGGGGCTATGCCTATGTCCGATGGTTCCACGAGGTGTCTGGCCGCGTTATGGTAGCAACCCAAAGCATGAAAGAGCGCCTAGAAGCAAATGGATTTAAAAACTTAGAAATTTGGTCGCGCGGCGTTGATACCGAACAATTCAATCCTAGTCTTAGACGGGAAGATCGCGGCCCTTTTGCCGGCTTGAAACTCCCAATAAGTCTTTATGTAGGCCGTGTTTCAGTTGAAAAGAATGTCGAAAAATTCCTAGAGTTGGACTTGCCGGGCACAAAAGTTGTCGTTGGTGATGGTCCTGCACGCGAAGAATTGAGCGCTAAGTTCAAAGATGTGAAGTTTCTCGGCTCAAAATTTGGTTCGGATTTGGCGTCCTGTTATGCAAATGCCGATGTTTTTGTTTTTCCTAGCGTTACTGACACATTTGGACTGGTAATCTTAGAGGCTATGGCAACGGGAACACCTGTTGCGGCATTTAATGCACCTGGCCCAAAGGATATTATACCAGGGTCGAACGCTGGTGTTATTGGCGATGATTTGCGGACGAATGTTCTGGCCTGCCTCGAGCTTGATAGGGATGTAGTTCGTGAGTTTGCGGCGAAATTTTCTTGGCGCGCCTGCACGGAGCAGTTTTTGGAAAACCTATTTAAGTTACCAGCAATGACGCGAAAAAAAATATGGCGCCGAGTAAAAAGCGCGCTTTCTTTGAAACGCAAACGCCGAATTATCGATTAAGCGCTTTAAAGTCTTAATGAAAGTCCCGGCTTTTAATCTCTAATTCTTTTAGCTTTGGTGTAATATCAAAAATACGATTTGCAATTAGATGAATCACGGGTGCTTCACCATCATCTTTTTGTAATCGGCCATAGATTATTAGAAACTTACCTCTTAGGGCTTCTTTGCGATACTTTTGCAATATTTTAGGCCAAACTATAATATTCATAGTGCCGAATTCGTCCTCTAGCGTCATAAATAGAACACCCTTTGCTGTTCCTGGGCGTTGGCGCAAAAGCATTATTCCGGCAATTCCGATAAAAGAGCCATTTTTAACGTCTCTAAAATCTGCACTATTTTTAAGATTCTTTGCTCTAAATTCATCTCTAAAGAATTGCACAGGGTGGCCCTTTAGGGATAGTTTTAGGCGCTTGTAATCATGCAATACTTCTTCGCTTAGTGGCATCATTGGAAGGTGCGCATCTTCATCTTTGCCATACTCGGATATGTGTGAAAAAAGTGGTAATTCACCTTCCTTTAGACCCAAGGCGCCCCAAACTGCTTCGCGCCTTTTAAGGCCTATTGCGCCAAAAGCGTCTGCGCCGGCTAATAATTCCATTGCGCGCATATTAAGCTTTGCGCTTTGCTTTAGGGATTCTTGGTTTTTAAAACCGCCTAAATTCTCACGCGCCGCAATTAATTTTGCGCCATCAATTTCTTGGAATCCTTT
>CAYTWK010000105.1:0-6700 GCA_964442095.1 uncultured Caulobacteraceae bacterium
ACTTCACCCCTTCCTCCGCATTTTTGATGCCCTATCGCTTCGCTGCTTGAGGGCTTTTTATTTGCCCTACCGCTTCGCTGCCTGAGGGCGTGCGGCCACTTCCCCACTTTGGAAACGCCTGCGTTTCCAACAACTTAAATGCAAAAGGGAAGAGGCTGAAACTAAAAACTAATATCCCCCGTACCTTCGATTTCGACATCGCCGGTCATTATGACGTGATTTTCAGCATTCCATTCAATTTCTAATTCACCGCCATCGAGGATTAGTGTCGCTTTGCGGTCGGTTAATTTACGCCTTGCTGCCGCCACCAATGCCGCACATGCACCCGTTCCGCATGCCTTTGTAAGACCCGCCCCGCGCTCCCAAACTCTAAGGCGGATTTTATCGCGACCCAAAACTTGCGCAAACCCAACATTGGTGCGCTCTGGGAATAATGGGTGATGTTCAATTATTGGGCCCATTTCTTTGACCGGAGCTTTATCGATATCGGCCACGAAAAATACGCAGTGCGGATTGCCCATCGACACCGCACTTGGCCCCCATAAAACGGGATTATCAATTGGGCCAATTTGCAATTCGATACGAATTGTATCCATTCTTTCAGCTATCGGAATTTGATGCCACTCTAGCATGGGTTCGCCCATATCAACCGAAACCCGCATTGGGCCACATTGTGTGGAATATAAAAATCCCGCATCGGTTTCTATCGATACATTTGGCTTATTTGTTTCTTGGGCAATAAGCCAGCCAATCGCGCGCGTGCCATTGCCGCACGCGGCAACTTTTTCACCATCTGAATTCCAAATCCGCATATAAATATCGGCCAATGAAGATTCTTCGAGTAATAGAATTTGATCGCACTTTACGCCGGTTTGCGGGCTTGAAATTTTTATTGCTAATTCGCGGGTCATTTCAAACGGATTGCCGCGCGCATCAAGCACGACAAATTCATTGCCAAGACCATTCATTTTTATATATTTCAATTTGCTATATTCCGCACTCAGGTGTCCAACGAACCTGTCTTTAGCACTTTTCCCATATATTCAAAGAGCTTTTGGTATTGCGGATTATTTGGCGTATCCCATTCGGGGTGCCATTGCACCGCCAAAACGGGTGCGCCATGTTTCTCGCTTGAAAAAGCTTCTATAACGCCATCGGGTGCGCGCGCCAATACATCAAGGCCATCGCCCAATTTATCAACGCCCTGAAAATGCACCGAATTTACCTCTATTCGGCTCGCTTCATAGAGGCGCGAAAGACATCCAGAGTTTTCCAATATCACCTCGTGCCCATATTCGAACATTTCTTGATAGGAAACACCATCAGGGGCGTGGTGGTTTAGCTCGCGGTTTCCATCGGATAAATTGCGCGCCAAAGTGCCGCCAAAATGGACATTTAGCTCTTGAAACCCACGACAAATGCCAAACACAGGCTTTTGTTTTGCCAAAAATGCGTCCGCAAGTGCCATTGCCGCCTTATCTCTATCAGGGTCAAATGGGCCATTATTATTTTCAATTGGTGCATCTTCCGCGCCATCTTGATATAAATTGGGGTCGATATTACTTGCCGAACCAGTAAGCAAAAGACCATCAAGGCGGCTCGCGATTTCTTCAATATCCAAGATATGGCTTAAAGACGGAATAAGTAATGGCGTTGCACCCATTAAAGGCACAGTATTGGTAATATAACGCTCGAGGACAGCCTGCGCCACCACATCATTAATAAGGCGTTTGCAACAAATTATTCCGACAATTTTTGACATGCTATATTCTAACCCAATAATTTTGAGGCTTCAAATGCCGTCAGTTTGTGCACACTAACAGGCGGCAAGCGCCGGGAATAGTGAGCTATTTCCAAGCGAAGCCAAGGCATTAATGCGCCAAAATCATGGCATGTGACATTAGTTTTGCAATAATACCGGGCTATCCCCATGAAAACACAACCAAACCGCATCATCCCAAGTGAAATCTTCTTGATCCCAACGTGATAGATTAGGCCGCGATACCTGAACTTTGCGCCCGTTCAAGAGCTCAATTTCATATATGCTTTCAGATCCCAAATATGAAATTTGTTTGATAATCCCTTTAAAGACATTGCAGTTTTTGGGGCAATCTTCCATTTGCGGCACTGGCCCCTTGGGCGTGCGCTTTATCAATTCTATTTTTTCGGGCCGAATCCCGACCCACATATTTTCACCGCTCGCACCGGTTACGCCATGATCAAAATAGACCTTGCCGCCCAATTCTTCACTTTCGAATATTGCATGATCAGGCTCGTCAACCGCCAATTGACCCTGAAAAAGATTCACAGAGCCAATAAAGTCGGCCACAAATTTATTAGCTGGAAATTCGTAAAGCGAAGAAGGAGTGGCGGTTTGCATTAAACGGCCACGGTTCATTACGGTGCATCTATCGGCCATTGCCAAAGCCTCGTCTTGGTCGTGGGTGACCATTACAAATGTGACACCAACTTTCTCTTGAAGCGCGGTTAGTTCAAAGCGCATTGCCTCGCGCAGTTTGGCATCAAGAGCCGATAAAGGCTCATCGAGCAAAAGCACTTTCGGGCGCTTAACGAGAGCACGCGCGAGCGCCACGCGTTGACGCTGCCCACCAGACATTTGATCTGGCTTTCTATCGGCGAGATGATCTAGCTTAACATCAGCCAAAGCCGCCATCACTCGTGTGTATTGATCTGCCTTGGGGACATTATCAAATTGCAAGCCATAGGCGACATTATCAAACACCGTCATATGCGGGAAAACCGCATAGGATTGAAAAACCGTATTAACCGGCCTTTTATTGGGCGGGACATTTGAAACATCAATGCCATCAATTAAAATTCGCCCTTCAGTGGGCACTTCAAAGCCCGCGATCATTCTAAGCAATGTAGTTTTACCGCAGCCCGATGGCCCCAAAAGCGCGAAAAATTCACCGCGCTTTATTTCAAGATTAACATTATCCACCGCGACAACATTGCCATAGCGTTTGGTGACATTTTCAATTTTAATAATTACATCATCAGACATCTAATTATCTTTCGCTTTTGGTGCATCTTGAAGGCGCATTGCAACAATCGTCGCAATTACGGTTATTACAATTATTATGGTCGAGGCTGCATTAACTTCGGGCGTAACCGAAAAGCGCACCATTGAATAGACTTTTACAGGAAAGGTAATTGTTCCAGGGCCCGAGGCAAAGAAAGTTATGACAAAATCATCGAGCGAAAGCGTAAACGCCAAAAGCGCACCGGCAATAATCGCTGGCGTCATATGGGGCACAATCACATCCATAAAGGCACGCCACTGGCTTGCCCCTAAATCAAGCGCCGCTGCTTCAAATTCTTTATTAAAACTCTCTAGGCGCGCGCGAACCACAATCGCCACAAAGGGAAAGGCGAAAGTAATATGGGCAATTATAATTTGCGAAAGGCTAAGCGGCCATGGTAAATCATTCGGCCAATTGATTGCCGAAAAGAACATTAAAACCCCAACGCCCATACATATTTCCGGCACAACAATTGGCAAATTTAAACCGGAATCCAATAGACCCTTTAAAGGGAATTTGAAACGCCATAAAACAAATGCCGCCAGAGTTCCCAAAATAACTGAAACCAAAGTCACTACTACGGCAATCAAAAGCGAATTAAGTAAAGCGGTGCGCAATGCATCATTTTCAAAAACCTTACCATACCAATCTAGGGTAAAACCCTTCCAAACTATATTACGCTTTGAGGTATTGAAACTAAAGACCACCAAAACTATTAGGGGGATATATAAAAAGGCTAATACTATGCCAATCCATGCCCGAAGCCGGAAGCTTTTGATATATTCAAGTGGTGCGCGCGCTTCGCGCTTGAAAATATTCATCAATGAACCCCTGTCTTTTGCCCAGACTTGGCATCAAAATAGGATTTTAGAGCAAAGAATATCATTGTGATATACATTAGCAAAAACGATAGTGCCGCGCCAAATGGCCAATCATTGGCGCGCTTAAATTGCCGCTCTATGAGGCTTGCAATCATTAAATCGTCGGGGCCACCCAATAGGTCAGGTGTTAAATAGGCGCCCATTGCCGGTATGAAGGTAATAACAAGCCCCGCCGCAATCCCCGGAAGCGCAAGCGGAACCACCACTTTCCACATAGTCTGAAGATGGCCCGCACCTAAATCAAGGCTCGCTTCGATTAAGCTTCTATCAAGCCTATCGAGTGCAGCGTAAAGCGGCAGAACCATAAAGGGTAAATGCACATAAACAAGGCCAACCACAATCGCAGCGCTATTATACAATAATGATTGCGCCTCAAATTCGCCGACAGGAATACCGACCAAAACCGCAAGACCATGTAGCCATTCAAGGCCAAAATTCACCATGCCTTCGGTGCGCAATACAGCGATTAAGGCATAGGTTCTGATTAGCAGATTTGTCCAAAACGGGAGCATTATTGCAATTAATAGCCATGATTTTGTCTTATTATCGGCAAATGTCATAGCTATCGCTACCGGAAAGGCGACGATCAAACAAATAAGTGTAGAAATAGAGGCAACAAAAACCGAAAACCACAGAACTTGTAATATTTCGGGGTTAAACGCCTTTGCATAATTTGCAAAAGTGCCAGTAATTTTGACATCAATTGGGCCTGAGTTTTCACCAAAACTATAAGCCCAAACAATCGACATTGGCAGAACAAAAAAGACAATGAACCATAAAGTCGGCGCGAGCATTGTCCCCCAAAAGAAGCGCTTATTTTCAAACCAATTTTGCATTTAGGCCTCTAATATTGATTTCTATAGGCAATGCCTTTTTGGGGCACAAAATTCTAAACTTATCAATTCCCGGTCTATTCGGCGCGAACCTTGGTCATAGCCGCTTCCATAGCTTGGGAGACTGCTGACCCTTTATATTGGCCATATTCGCATTTTGCCATTGCGTCAGCCGGCGGGAAAATAATAGGATTATTCTTGTATGAATCATCCATTAGGGCTTTCGCGGCGGCATTTGGCGTTGGATAAAGAATTGTTTTTGAAATATCTGCACCCACTTGGCCATCAAGTATATAATTAATGAAGGCATGCGCATTATTCGGGCTTTTGGCGCCTTTTGGAATACACATACAATCAGAGTTTAATAAAGACCCTTCAATTGGCACAACAAAGTCAATATCATCGTCTTCGACTTTGGATTGGGCAATATCACCATTATATTCAAGAACGATATCAACTTCTTTTGAAACCAATAAAGACTGGCCATCGTCATCATGGAATTTCTTGACGTGTGGCTTTTGCTTAATCAGCATATCCTCGGCCTGTTTAAGAAGCTCTGGTGTATAGTCGTTTACGGATTTGCCTAAATATTTGAACATTAGGCGGAATAAATCAGCACTTTCACCTAGCAGAGCAATTTTGCCACTATAATCAGCGGAATCGAATAGATATTTCCAGCTATTTGGAATTTGGCCATTTTTGATTTTAGACTTTCTATAACCAATCCCTAGCACAAGCCAAGTATAAGGCATTGAATACTTGCGGCCTTTATCGAAATCAGGATCTCTAAATTCAGGGGCGATGTTTTTCATATTTGGAATTTTCGCATGATCAAGAGGCATTAATAGTTCCGCTTCTGCCATGCGGGTTACATATTCGTTTGAAGGCATGATAACATCATAGCCAGGGTTACCGGCGCGGAATTTTGCGAATAATTCATCATTGCTGGCGAAAAGCGTCATATCTACATCAACGCCAGATGCATTTTTGAAATCCGCTAAAGTAGTTTCGCCAATATAAGTATCCCAATTATAGAATGATAATTTATTAGGTTCTGACCCTTCGATAGTAATTTTAGATTTCGTAGCGGTTTTATCCTCACCGGTTTTTGCACATGCGCTAAAACTAATTGCCGCCGCTGTAGCACCAAATGCCGCCATAAAGGCGCGGCGCGAGCGGGCATTACCGCTAAGGAAAAGTTTAATTTCTGCTTCGGTTAGTTTAATTTCTGACATTGCTTCCCCCAAAAATGTTGTAACAGTTTTTTGAGTTAATTACTAAAATCAATTTTCGTCAATAGCTATTTTTCTTGGATAGGAAATTTGCCGATATTGCTTATTTTTTGTGCTCTTAAAAGCGGGCAAATTCATTGATCTGAAGAAAAAAGAAGGGCAAGAATCAGAAGCTCTATTCTTTGCTAGGATTTATAGCTTTATAGGCTTTTTCGCATGCCTCTATTTCTTCAAGTCCGTTAAATGTTGCATATTCACACTTTGCCAATTCTTCTTTTGAAGGGAAAACTATTGTATTTTCTCTATATACCCGCTCCATAAGGGCTTTCGCTGCATAATTAGGCGTTGGGTAAAGAATTGCACGCGAGATATTTGCCCCCTGATAGGCATCGAGGACAAAATTTATAAATGCATGGGCATTATTCGGGCTTTTGGCATTTTTAGGAATACAAAGACAATCGGAATCAATTATCGAGCCTTCTTTAGGAATAACAAATCCAATATCGGGGTCCTCCGTAACCGCTTGGGCAATATCGCCATTATACTCCCAGACTAAATCGACTTTTCTAGACAATAATAAATCTTGACCATCATCGTCGTGAAAGGCTTTGATGTGCGGCATTTGTTTTTTCAAAATTGCCGCCGCTTGAGCAAGTGATTCCGGGCTATAGGAATTAATTGATTTGCCCAAATATTTATAAATCATGCGA
>CAYTWK010000106.1:0-6622 GCA_964442095.1 uncultured Caulobacteraceae bacterium
GCGATTGATTAATTCATCGCTCATTTTTGACTTATCAGCGACCGATTGTTCAAGTGATTTTGCCACCAAAAATTTTGGTGTAACATTCGTCAAAATCATTTTACCAATTGGGTTGGCCGCCAATTTTGCACCAATATAGGGCTTTATCGGCTCATTAGCTTTTGCGCCCGATGCATCCACCAATACTAATTGGCTAACGCGCTCTGGATCTGCCAAAGCGGCGCGCCATGCAAGCCATCCGCCCATAGAATTGCCGACCCATACCGCATTTTTAATACTCAAACTATCTAGGACTGCATTTATGGTTTTTATATTTTCGCTAGCGCTATAATCACGATTTAAGCTCGGTCCAGTGAGGCCATGGCCAATTAAGTCGACCGCGACAATACGATATTTATCATCAAGTATTTCAGATGCTTTTGCCCAAGTATGAAGCGATGAATTCGAACCATGAATGAATAGCAAAACCTTGGCATCTTTTGGTCCTTGATCGCTATAATGGATATTGGCATTTGTGGTTTGAAGGAAATGCGAATAGGGGGTTTGATATTTTGCCTTTAGACTTTCAGCAGGAATGTCGGGCGTGCGTAAAAATGCCCATGCCACAGCAAAGACCAAGAGCAATGTTGCGATTATTCTAATTGACCATTTTTTCATTCAATTTTCGCCCAAAGTCGGTTTATTTGGAAACGATATTCGCAACAAACTCATCAAATCCAACCCAAAACTTGGCGCGGGTTTCATCTGTTTCCATCAAGATTTCATGCTTTGAATTCGGGACAGAAATTAGTTTTGCATTTCCCAATTGCCCAGCAATCCGCACATGCGAGCTAGGGTCAACAATCGTATCAGCCTCGGCGCTAAAGACCAACATTGGCAGACTAAGTGCGCCTAATCTTTCAGGGGTAAAACTTTCCATTATATCGTAAGCATTTTTGACCCAGCCATTTGTTGGCCCCGCCAATTGCAATCTCTCATCGGCAAGCTTTAGCGCATTATCGCGCGCAAATCTTCGGCTGTCATGTGTTAACTCATTGCCTTCAAAAGATTCGGGTCGCCAGACTTTTCGGCTAGTGGCCGCCGTTTCTTCGGATTGGCCAATTTTGCACATAAAATTTACAATTTGTTTTGCCCCCGGCATTGCAAAAAGCCCCCACATAGGCGCCGAAAAAACTGCGCAATCTATTGTAGGGACATAGTTTTTTAATAGCATTTCAAGGCCGATTGCCCCGCCCATCGAATGGCAAAGCAAAATATGGGGCATGGGTAGTTTGTCACTAAAAGCATTAATCGCCTTGCTTAGGCTTTGCGCCGCAAGGTCAAAATCATCCATATGGCCTTTTTGACTATCCTTAAGAAGGCGCGTGGACATTCCTTGGCCGCGCTGATCAATTATCAAAACCGCAAAGCCGCGCGCCTGTAGCTCGGTTATGACTTCCGCGTATTTTTCAATATATTCGGTGCGCCCTGGGCTTATGATAACGCTGCCGACGGCTTTTTTACCCTTAGTTTTCGGCGCGCCCGCAAATCCAACGCGGATTTTTACTTCCGAATTGTCT
Organism: uncultured Caulobacteraceae bacterium; assembly: GCA_964442095.1. Classification (GTDB taxonomy): domain Bacteria; phylum Pseudomonadota; class Alphaproteobacteria; order Caulobacterales; family Aquidulcibacteraceae; genus Pseudaquidulcibacter. The sequence goes on from CAYTWK010000106.1 coordinate 1,560, forward strand.
TTAAGGTTAGCTGGTGCGTCTATCCAAAAAATGTCGAAGCCTTTTATGGCTTCGACTTTTTCATCAATGACAATGTCTTTGAGCATTAGCTAAAAAGCGATTGAAGCTTCATTGCGACAGACATATCGCCCAAAACTTTTAGCTTTCCACCCATGAAAGCGTTCATTGCATTAAGACGGCCTTCGGCCATATCGACAAAATCCGACATTGAAACTTGAAGCGTGCAATCAGCGTCTGCATCGTCATTTGAAACTGCATTGCCATTATTGCCATCAACAAAAATTTTGCCGTCATCGCCAAAATCGAATTTAACGGTCTTGCCTAAAGCTGCGGCGGCTTCTGCTTTTTCCTTTAGGCCTGCTGTTACTGCTGCTATATCCATTTTTAACTCCCTCTTAAATGTGTAGTCTGTCTTGTTTTAGACATAGCTTTTCATAAACCCAAGAATGAATTAGGGAAAGTCTTTTTTGAGGCACACCATGCAAACAGAGCCATTTTTAACATATGCCCCAACGTCAATCCGAAATTGGCTTATCGAGCTATCGCGGGCAAGCGACACCAAACCCTATGGAAAGCTGATTGCATCAATTGTTCGGCGTGTGATTGGTGTGCAAGTTTTCGATATAGAAACATGGGGCGTTAAAATGCGCCTTGATCCCTCCCGCAATGTTGCTGAAAAGCGGCTATTGTTTGCTCCATCAAGGTTTGACATCAAAGAGCGCGAATATTTGGCGGCGCACCTTAAATCTGGCGATGTGTTTATTGATATTGGCGCAAATATTGGTGGATATTCAATGTGGGCTGCAAAATGCGTCGGGCAAAGCGGCAAAGTCTTAGCATTAGAGCCGCAGCCCAAAGTCTTGGAGCGCCTAAGAACAAACGCTATTTTTAATGAAGATTTGCCAATTACGATTGTTCCAATTGCGGCCGGTGAAACTAAGTCGATTATGCAAATGAGCATCAGTGCCGAAAATGATGGCGAAGGCTCACTGGCGCGCACTAACCAAAGCGGTGGCTTCATCGAGGTAGAGGTATTGCCGCTAGTGGATATTCTTGCGGCGAATGATATAATTCGTGTCGATGGTTTAAAAATTGATGTTGAAGGCTTCGAGGAAACCGTGCTTTTGCCCTTTTTCGCCAAAGCAAACAAAATCTTATGGCCCAAAATGATAATCCTAGAAAAGGGCGACGGCGAATGGAAAACCGACCTAAAAGGGCATTTGCTTAAAATTGGCTATTCACTAAAAGATACCACAAGAATGAATTATGTTCTCGAATTCAAGGGGTGAATTATATGAAACTCTATATCTCGCCAGCATCGCCCTTTGCCAGAAAATGTTCGATTGTGGCGCGCGAAACCCAAATAATTTCGAAAATAGATGAAATAGTGCTCGCGCCGCTTGATAATCCGCCTGAATTATTAGCCGCCAATCCGATTGCGCAAGTTCCGGCGCTCTTACTTGATGATGGGCGCGCTATAATTAATTCACCTTTTATCTGCGACTATTTAAACCAAATTGCGCCGCAGTCGATTTCCAATTCATTCGATGCTAAGCGCCTTGAAAGTTTTAGTGATGGCATTATGGAAATGGCGGTAAAAATCGCCTTTGAGCGCAGACGACCGCAAGAGCTGCAATCAGAATATTGGATTGAGAGATGGAAAAGCAACATTATCCGTGCCTTGGAAATGGTTGAAAGCGAATTCAAAGGCGGGTTTGGTGCACCGAACAATATTGGGCAAATAGCATTGGTTTGCGCGCTTTCTTATATTGAATTTCGGCACCAAGAAACCGAATGGAAAGAGCATCACCCAAATCTAGCAATGCTTCAAACCAAATTAGAGGCGCGCGCTAGCTTTGCAGAAACTAGGCCGAAATAGGCGATTTTACGCAAATGCCGCAAAAGAACGCTTTCAACCAATTACCGCAGGAGTTTTGTGGCAGTTTCGAGTGTTCTCGGCGAAGGCAATACTGGTGGTATTGCCAAGTCGAAACACGAAGGAAATGCCGCAAAAGAACGCGGTAATTTAGCTTGGCATGAATTGACCGCCGTTTATCGCGAAGGTCGCACCATTTATATATCCCGCCTCGGTAACTAGAAACGCAACTAGATTGGCAATTTCTTCTGGCTCACCCATTCTGCCGGCAGGTATTTGCGAGATTACTGCCTTGAGGACTTCGGGGTTCATTGCGGAGGTCATATCGGTGGTCACATAGCCTGGGGCGACACAATTTACCGTTATGCCCTTCATTGCGCTTTCGGCGGCTAGGGCTTTGGTAAAACCGATTACGCCCGCTTTGGCGGCGCTATAATTGACTTGGCCGATTTGCCCCTTTTGGCCATTAATCGAGGAAATATTGACAATGCGGCCATATCCGCGCGCGCGCATACCCTCTATGATGGGGCGCGTGCAATTATAAAGGCTATCAAGGCCAGTGCCCATAACGGTTGCCCATTGTTCTTGGGTCATTTTATGGAAAAAGCCATCACGGGTCACGGCGGCATTATTTATCAAAACCTCGATTGGACCATGATCCGCCTCTATTGCCGCGATTGCGGCGGCGCTTGCGGCTGTGTCGGATACGTCAAATTGAATAATATCAATGCCTGTTTTAGCCTTAAATGCTTCGGCGCGCTCTTTATTGCCGGCATAATTGGCTATAACCTTAAAGCCCGCGTTTTTAAGGGCGATTGAAATTGCCGCGCCAATTCCGCGCGTGCCACCAGTTACCAAAGCCGTTTTTGCCATTTTAAAATTCCCTTGCAAAATTATTTTTGTTTAGTTTTGCGCAGGAATTACCCTAGGTCAAGTGTTATAAATATAGACTTTTATATATTTATCTGTTCGCGGCACGTGCGGCCTGTCTCGCAGCCTCGCGCGCGGCACGCTCATCAACCCTTTTTTGGGTTTCAAGGCCGAAGATAACTGTCTCTTGGGGTGTTAGTTCAATTAGACTGGTTATCATGCACTCATTATTATCAAAATGGCTTCTGCCAAGACCCAAAAGCTTGAATTTGGTGAATCTATCAATTCCCAAACCCCTATCGATGGGCACTATACGCATAGCATTTTCGGCATCGCCCATTCCAAAGCAAGTCAAAGGCGCGCGATACCATTTGCCAAAACCGGTCGAAAGATAGAGAATATCGTCATGATTTTCACGCTCAACGCGAAAAGTATCAAGCGTCCATGTAGTTGAAATTCTAGCCTCTGGGCGACCCGCTAGAGCCGCTGCGGCATTTGCGCGCGCCTCTTTAATTTCGGCTTTTGTAGGCGCTTCGGTAGCGCCAAAAAGTGCACCAAACATTGCAAGCATACCAATAACCATATTAACCTCCATCTAGGTCTGAAATTTATAGACTATAGTTTAACTCAAAAAGTAAAAAATTCCAGTGTAAATGTTGCACATTAACAAGAATTAAGGGGATTGCGCGCGAAGGCCGTGCGGTCTATTGCATTTGCAAATATATGGAGATTATCAAATGGCACGTAAGAAAATTGCATTAATTGGCGCAGGCATGATTGGCGGAACTTTGGCGCATATTTGTGCGCGCGAAGAATTGGGCGACATTATTGTTTTTGATATTGCCGAAGGCACACCCCAAGGCAAATCACTTGATTTAAACCAAGCCGCGACAACTTTTGACAAAGACGTCCGCCTTAAGGGTGCAAATGATTATGCCGATATTGCTGGCGCCGATGTTTGTATCGTGACAGCAGGTGTGCCGCGCAAACCCGGCATGAGCCGCGATGATTTAATCGGCATCAACCTCAAAGTTATGAAGGCGGTTGGTGAAGGCATTAAACAATATGCACCAAATGCATTTGTTATTTGCATCACTAACCCACTTGATGCGATGGTTTGGGCCTTGCGCGAATTTTCGGGCCTTCCGCACAATATGGTTTGCGGCATGGCGGGCGTTCTTGATAGCGCGCGCTTTAATTTCTTTTTGGCCGAACATTTTAATATTTCTATCGAAGATATTCACGCATGGACCCTTGGTGGTCACGGCGATGATATGGTTCCTATGGTGCGCTATTCAACGGTTGGCGGTTTGCCGCTTCCGGTCTTAGTTGAACAGGGCAAAATTAGCCAAGAAAAACTCGATGCTATAGTGCAGCGCACGCGCGGCGGCGGCGGCGAAATTGTTGGCCTCCTTAAAACCGGCTCGGCATTTTATGCACCGGCCGAGAGTGCGATTATTATGGCGAAATCATTCCTTAGCGATAAAAAGCGCGCCTTACCTGTGGCGGCTTATTGCAACGGCGTTTATGGTCAAAATGGTCTTTATGTTGGCGTGCCAGCAATCATTGGCGCAGGTGGCGTAGAGCAAATTATCGAATTCCCAATGGACGCAAGCGAAACCGAAATGTTCGCGAAGTCTGTAGCGGCGGTGAACGGCCTACTCGATGCGTGTCGGGCGATGGAACCGAGCTTGGCTTAATTAAAATTTTTTGGTCGTCCACGCGATGCGTGGACACCTGACCAAAAATAATTTTAATTAGTTTTACATAAGGACAAAAAATTTCTTGGGGCGGCCCTACGAAATTTTTCAACATATCAGTTTAGAAAATCCCGCCATAAAAATGGCGGGATTTTTTTAGCGCATAATATTTAACTTGCCGCCGCCTTCCCCTTCGGCGCTCTCACCACCCATGCCACAATAAGGCTTACGATTAAACCAACCGGAAAAATTTCACTAAGGGTGTAAAGCATGCGGAATAGAGGGTTTTTATAATCTTCGACCATTTTGCCAATCTTGGCCTCGGCGGCGGCTATTTCACCAGCAGCCATTCCCTTGGCCTTTAGCCCTTCGAGATAGCTTTGGGAATATTCGGCCATATATGTATAATCGGTGAAATACATATAGATTTCCCAATTTATGACATAAATTAGCGCGCCTATTGCCGCTATCCCAAGGCCGACCAAAAAGGCGCGGCCAAATTTTATTACGCCGCCCAATTCATTATCGCGGTATTTTTTTACGCCCACATAAATAAAACTAAACGCAATTAGCATAGAGGCAAAACCAAACGCCATGCCGAGCGTGCCATGATCCTT
>CAYTWK010000107.1:0-6605 GCA_964442095.1 uncultured Caulobacteraceae bacterium
AGGATTTTGCTCTCTATTAGGGTTGAAATTGGGTTTATCAACATTCCGCCAAAAAATAGCGCAAGCATGGCATAATTCATTTCACCAATAAATGCGATTATTCCAGAAACTAGCCAAATTGTCCCGGAAACAGCAATTCCAATTGCACCATTATAATAGGCGCGCCGTGCTTCTGCTTGTGCATCTAAAATGTTCATTTATTTATTCTTCCCTTAGAACGATTTTTTTAATTAAAAGGATATTGGCCAGTAGCGATAAGATAGATGACCAATACGTCAAACACTAAACTAAAATAAAAGAAACTATATCGAAATATCTTCCTTTGTTTATTGTCTGGCAAAGCAGAAAGGAAGAACATTTTCTCTGGCTTAAAAACCAATAGGAAACCAATCAGATTAAAAAGTGGAAATATGCCAAGCAATAGCCAACCTTGCAATGTTTCAACATATTGTGGTTCCATGATTATCCCTCTGTTTCAAGCGGATTTTTCGCGCAATTTGGGCACTTTTTCAAATTATTTTCTGGTTCCCATATTTTCTCAATGTTTCCATACTTAAAATACCATTTTCCGTAAACGAACGCTTTGCAATTTTTGCATCGAACCAATAAAATTGGCAATAAGATAATCCCCATAATTATAGTTAAATTGAAATAATACAAATCATAATTTTCTATTTGGTCACCAACGAAAAATCCGATTAGGAATGTGACTGGAAAAATAGTCCAAAACAGCCATTTCACAAATATTGTATATCTTATCATCTGCAAAAATAACCTTTGCCTAATCCATATATTTTGGGTCGCAATATTTGAACGACCAGTGACCATTTTTGACCGCTTCTTTGAGATCGGCAAGTGTTATGTCAATAGCATCGTCACCGCAATAGAGCGGGAAGTCAACCGTCCATGTTGTGATAAATTCCCTGAATGATTGTTGCTTTTTGTAGGTTGGGCTTCCTTTGGCTTTGTTCGGCTCCAGCAAATTATACATATCATTGCAATCCGAAAGGAAATTGAACCAATCGTTGATATTTAAGTCATAAATGAACGAGGCGGTATCGCCTTTTGCGAAAAAATCTTCAATCTGCCTAGCGCTAGTCTTTTCTTTTGTCTTTATTACATAGCAATCTAAGTTGGCTTTTAGGTCTGATAATTGCTTTTCGTTCAAGATGCTAAACCCTTTTAATTTTTGGGGACTTGCAAGACTATTAAATTACTCCACCTCTGGTTCTTGTTTGCCGCCATTTCCTTCCTCTGGTGCAGGGCCGCCCGGCCTATCTGCGCCCGGCATTATTTTTACTTGGAAAGTTGGTGGTGGCTTGGTGCCGCGCACTAAATCCTCGAGAATCCTAAGTGGTGCGCTATCATTATTTAAGCGCGCCCGATAGACTTGCATATTTTCCATGACCCTTTGCACATAATTTCGGGTCTCAGAAAAAGGAATCATTTCGACCCAATCGATTGCGGTATCGGGGTCAATCGCTCTTATTTCGCCATATGTTTCAACCCACTGAATTGCGCGCCTTGGCCCTGCATTATAGGCAATCATAGTCATCACATAGGAACCGTAGAAATCTTCGATTAAATCGGCCAGATGCGCGCTCCCAAGTGTGAGGTTATGCACGGGCCGCGAAGTAAGCCAAGAGGTTTGATGCGGTAATCCCATGCGGCGCGCTTGCGAATTGGCGGTCGCGGGCATGAATTGCATTAGACCTCTTGCACCCGCGCGCGAAACCGCATTGGTATTAAATTCGGATTCTTGGCGCGTAATTGCTAGTGAAAATGCGTCTTCGGCCTGATTATAGCCTTCAATGCGCGGAATTGTAATAAACGGATAGGCAGCCTCGGTGGCGATTATACCGCGATTTAGACCGGCTTTGGCAACGCGTATGCCAACCAAAGGCTCGTTGCGGCTGCGGGCAAATTCTGAAAGCGCTTGGTGTTCGCCTTCTGTGGTCAAAACATCGTCTAAAGCGAAAGCGAATTTTATAAACATATCGCGGTCGCTATTTTCATAATAGGTGCGTGCGATTTCCATCATTGGCTGTCGGTTTAGCCTTGCAATATCATCTGGTGTTGCTTTACGCTCGGGTGGCAAATTGAGCATAGGTGTCTGACCGTTTTGAAGCGCAATACGTGCGATAGCAAGCTGGCCATAATAAAAAGTCGGATATTTTGCCGCTGCGTTGAAATTTGCTTGCGCCAAGGACCGATTGCCCAAAGCTTCGTATGTCCGCCCGAGCCAATATAGACCGCGCGACTTAGACATCGCGCTAGAAACGGATTTATCGAAACGCTCAAAATGCTTTAATGCGGTTTGCGGTTGATTTAAAAACCGCAGAGCAATCCAGCCCGCCGAAAATTCGGCATCGGCAAATTTGGTGCCGGCGCTAAAACCATGTTGGCTTGTTATACGATAACCGTCTTCCCATCTTTTCGAACGAATGGCCTCGATTAATAAAACCCGCCTTTCGTTCCAAATATCTTCTTGTGCAGGTTCAGGTAGCCCTTGGGAATTGATCTGCACCAATAAATCTAATGCCTCGGAGTTTCTATCGGCGCGGCGTAGAGCGCGAACACGTTCATAAAGAATGCCGGGGTCCTTTAGGCCGGAACCCATAATCACAGCGCCTTCTTCATTGGCAATCCCAAGGCGCGCATTAGCATTATAACGCCCTTCCGGTGTCATATATGGCAATAAAGCTTTTGCTTGGCTGGTGCGCTTTAGCCATAATAATAAATCTACCCGCGCGTCATGATCTTGCGCGGTAATTAGGTTTCCAAATTGGCTTAGATATTGGCTTTGTTGATTAATATCAAATCGTGACTTGCGCCATGCTTCGGAAATTAAAAGCCTCGCTTCATGAGTATCGCCTAACGCCGCCGCTAGAGCCATTTTGCCTTCGCCGCTGATTGGGCTTTTATCATTCTGCATTGCTTCGCGGCGGGTGAGAAATGCGATTTTTTGCGAATAGGATAGGCCGTATCTATCAATATTTTTTTCCATGCGAATACGTAATTCGCGCATTTGTGGATAACCAATCAAAGTTCTAAGGCCTTGATCTAGTTCGCTAAAGCCAGCGCCGGAGCGTTCATCCGTCACAATTCGCCAAAATAGTGCGCTTTTGATAGCCTCATTATTGGTAAGCGACATTAGCCTTCTAACTTCGGCCCAATCCCCTGAAATCGCCGCGCGATTACCCCATGCTAGAGCTTCATTGGCATTGTTTGGAATGCGCGGTGTCATTATTACGGGGGTGGGAATTGGTTCGCCCTGCGCATCTTCGATGGGCGCGGCATTTGGGTTTGTAGGCGAAAAAAGCCTTACGGGCTGAGGGGTATTGTTGGCGGGCTGACTTGGATTGGATTGATTCTGGCTAGTTTGATTATTGCTGGTTTCATTGGTGCTTTGGGCACTCGCGCTATTTACTTGTCCCAAGCTAGCAAAACAAAGTGCGCAAACTGCAATATAGGAAATAGAATTCTTCTTAATTGATTTATTGTTCTTTTTGGCTGATTTTAGATTTCTAAACACATTCTATCCTGTCAAAGCTTATAAAATCGGGAGGTTTTGGTTGATTTAACAGGGGTTCGCCCATTGGGGCAAGTTAAACAATGTAATTTTTGCAAGCCAATTTAAATGATATTGTCATTTTGTTGCAAACTGCGCTTGCCCATTAAGGCGCAAAGTGTCAAAACATCAGAATTATGGTTAGACTTATAGACGAAATTGATAGAACAAATTTTGGTGGCCCAATTACTGCATTGGTTACGCCGTTTAAAAATGGCAAACTTGATGAAGATGGCTTCCAGAAACTTGTCGAGCGGCAAATTTCTTTTGGCATAAGGGGTCTTGTTCCGGTTGGCACAACTGGCGAAAGTGCAACTCTGAACGATGCCGAACACTGGCGCGTTTTTGAACTTTGCGTGGAGGCTGCCAAAGGGCGCGCATCCGTTATCGCTGGCTGCGGATCTAATGACACGCAGGCCGCGATAATTCACCTCCAAAAAGCGCAAGAATTGGGCTGTGATGGCGCTTTGGTTGTTGCGCCATATTACAATAAGCCTAATCAGGCGGGCCTTTTGGCGCATTTTAATGCTTTGGGTGATGCTACTGATTTGCCGATTGTGGTCTATAATATCCCAGGGCGCACCAATGTTGATATTACACCCGATACAATGGCGCAAATTTCGCAGCATCCGAAAATGGTTGCCCTAAAAGATAGCACTGGTGACCCATCACGGACTGTTTTGCACCTTGAGAAATGCCGCAAGGGTTTCAAGGTGTTTGCAGGTGACGATAATCTTGCGCTTGGCTTTGCAATTTATGGCGCAAAAGGCGTGGTTTCGGTTTTATCCAATCTTGCGCCAGCCGAAGTTACTGCAATGCAAAATATGATTGATATTGGCGCATTCGGCGAGGCTGCTGAGCTTAATCGCAGGGTAGATTTCTTGCAGCGCACGCTTTTTTGCGAGCCTAATCCCGTTCCAGTGAAATTTGCTTTGGCTGAATTGGGCCTAATCGAGCCTGATGTTCGCCTGCCATTGGTAGAATTGAGTGCGGAATCTAAAAAGCTAGTTATTGCCGCGATGAAGAGCGCTGGCTATTAAAATCAAATTATGAGTAAAGAGCAAATCAAAGAAAATGCGCGTCAAGCGGCGAAAAAATTAATCGCCGAAAATCGCCGCGCACGTTTTGATTATTCGGTCGAAGATACTTATGAGGCGGGCATTATGCTAACGGGGACGGAGGTTAAATCGCTTCGGGCGGGCAAGGCCAATATCGCCGAAAGTTATGCCAGCGCCGAAAATGGTGGCATCTGGCTGATTAATGCGAATATACCCGAATATGGACCAGCATCAAGGTTTAATCATTCGCCGACAAGGCCACGCAAATTATTATTGCGCGCCAAAGAAATCAATAAATTACAAGCTGCAATAGAGCGTCAAGGGCGAACTTTAGTCCCGCTAAAGCTATATTTTAATGATAGAGGTCTTGCCAAACTTTTATTGGCACTTGCGAGTGGCAAGAAATCGCATGATAAACGTGACGCCACAAAAGATCGCGAATGGAAAGTTGAGCAAGGTCGAATTTTGCGCAATAATAATAAAGGCGAATAATTTTTCGAACGAGGATAAAATGTCAGGGCAAAATGTTTTAGAAGCAGCAATAAATGCGATTTATGAAGCGCTAAAAAATGATAATCACGAGATTGATTTGCGCATTAAAGAACTTAAAGACGCATTGAAAACTGCGGGTCAAACAGAGGCCGTTTTAGAGCCTACAAAGCTCGCGCAAAATAATCGCCAAGGACGCAAATTATTACAAAGCTATTTCAAGAAGCGCGGCGTAAAAGTTCAATTCTCCGCTGGCGAATAATATGGAAATCCGCAAAGCCACCAAAGCTGATATACCACAAATTGTTAATACGCTGCAGGGTGCCTTTATAACTGACCCAATTTTTGATTGGTTTTTGCGCGATGATGGCAAAAGGTCAGATGCGCTGGGCAAAATGTTTAAGGCAATTATTGAACTATTAGGTTTTGATGATTGTGAGATTTTGATAATCAATGATGGGGCAGGGGTCGCGGTTATGGTTCCATACCCTGGGGAGTTAGAACCTAGCTTTATCAAGGAAATCAAAGCACTGCCGGCACTTTTGGGGGCATCGGGTCTCAAACGTCTTGGCCGTATGATAAGAATGCGCACCATAATAAAGCGCTATAAAGAAAAATCGCCGCACGAATATTTATGGTTTTTGGGCGTTGCCCCAGAGTTTCAGGGCAAAGGCTTAGGCGGCAAATTGCTTGATGAATGGCTTGGGACGATTGATAATAGAGGCATAATCGCCGCATTAGAGACTGCCACCAAAAGCAATGTCGCATTTTATCAATCGCGGGGTTTTGAAATCGTGCACGAATTTCAAATCGATAATAGCGCGCCCAAGGTTTGGACTATGCGCCGGCCCACAAGCAAAGACTTATGATTGGTTAATCAAATAGCTCAAATTCGCGTGAGTTTCGCAATCTTATTTTTGGCACTTTGTGATAGAAAAAGCCAAAAATAGGGGGCATATTTGCTAGCACGGTTTTTTCCACCAAAATGGCGCTTGCGCATTGTAGTATTAGAGATTTTGATCATTGCATTTGGCCTTGTGCAATTTGCAAAGACCTTTGATACAATGACAGGGACGCAGAAAGCATTGCAATCTGATGCGAATGGTTCAGACCCCGCGGCAATAGCCCCAACCCAAGCCGAAGTGCAAGCGCAATTGGTGCAAATGTTGGCCGATAAATACAATAAGAATGCACTTATTCCGCAGCCCCTAAGCAAAGAAGAAACCGAAAAATTAGAAGCAGGGATTGCCGCATTGACCGCGCAATTAAAGGCGCAGACCGAAACTACCCAAAGCACAGCCAACCAAACAACAGCCCCAGCCAATTAGGAGAAATTAAATGCTAATCTTTACTTTAACACTATTGGCAACTGCATCTCTTATTTATGCAATATATTCGCTTTACGGCTCTTTGCAGCGCGCAATTTTATGGCCCAAACCGCTTAGCGAATAGGTTTCCCGCCCAACGAAAGCTCGAAAGACGGCCCA
>CAYTWK010000108.1:0-6289 GCA_964442095.1 uncultured Caulobacteraceae bacterium
CCGTGCAGCGCCCGACGATCGTGATGGCGCCGAACAAGACGCTCGCGGCGCAGCTGTACGGCGAGTTCAAGGAGTTCACTCAATTTTTGTAATTGTCCGAATGGTTTGGGCGTTGTGGTCAAAGCCATTCCAACGCTTCATTTTATCGGCCAAAACGTCTTCACCAGTATGACCAAACGGCGGATGCCCCAAATCATGCGACAGGGCACAACTTTCGGCCAAATCCTCATTCAATTTGAGCCGCCGCGCAATAGAGCGGGCAATTTGCGCAACCTCTAAAGAATGCGTCAAGCGTGTGCGATAATGATCGCCTTCATGGGACACAAATACTTGGGTCTTACCCTTTAAGCGGCGAAAAGAGCTTGAATGTATTATCCTATCTCTATCGCGCTCAAATGGGGTGCGAAATTGACTAGGGCTTTCGGCATATTGACGACCACGGGTTTCATTTGGATCGCTGGCAAAAGGCGCAAGGCCGAATGTTTCAAATTTTGTCATAAATAGTCTTCGCTTCGTGCTTTTATTTATACGGTTTAATACTATATAATGGTAATAATTAGTTTTTTCTTGATATACAGGTCAATAAATGTCAAATCGTGCAATAAATGCTGAAAATCATGGGTTTTCTATCACAGACAAAGCGCAAAAACAAATCGAAGCATTATTAGAAGCAAACGAAAATGACAATTATTTTCGCGTTGCAGTAAATGGCGGCGGATGCTCTGGCTTTCAATATGAATTTGCGATGTCGCCAAAGCCTAATCATGACGATGTCATAATTGAAAAAGGCAATGCCAAAGTTTTGGTCGATCTGATTTCTATTCCATTTCTCGAAAACGCAAGCCTTGACTGGGCCGATGAATTAATAGGCTCTAGTTTTAGAATCAAAAACCCGAATGCAAAATCAAGCTGCGGTTGCGGCGTAAGTTTTTCGGTTTAGATTTATGAAAATCGCTTGCTGGAATGTTAATTCGATAAATGCGCGGCTTTTGAATGTGCTCGATTGGCTAAAACGGGCCAATCCAGATATTGTTTGCCTCCAAGAACTAAAGTGCGAAGACCACAAATTCCCGCTCGAGGAAATAGAGGCTTTGGGCTATAATTGCCTTATTAATGGCCAAAAGTCCTATAATGGCGTAGCGATTTTATCAAAACTTCCAATCCAAGAAGAGCGCCGAACTCTGCCCGGCGATGAAGCCGATGAGCAGGCTCGCTATTTAGAAGCCATAATAAGCCTGAAAGACGGTTCGGCCATGCGCGTCATCAGCGTTTATTGTCCGAATGGAAACCCAATTATTCCCCATGAAGACAGCCCAAAGTTTGAATATAAACTTGCATGGATGGATAGGCTGCGGGACCATATTACCGAACTTTTGAAGTATGAAGAAAAAATGGTTGTGTGTGGTGATTGGAATATTATTCCGCGCCCCGAAGATTGCTATGACCCCAGAGCATGGGAAAAAGACGCATTATTTCACCCAAATTCACGCGCGAAATGGCATGAATTATTAAATCTTGGTCTAACCGACAGCTTTATGGCACTTGATGGTCGGTCAGAACAATACACATTTTGGGATTATCAGGCTGGCGCTTGGCCCCGTAATAATGGTATCCATATTGATACTATATTATGTTCCCCGCAGGCCGCCGATAGCCTTGTGGCGCACAAAATCTGGCGCGATGAGCGCGAATTAACAAAGGCGAGTGATCATGTGCCGGTTTGGGCGGAGTTTCGATAACAACTGAATAGAGTTTTATAGAACTAGGTATTGCTGCGTTGCGTTCACCCTAATTTTTGTCAAAAAGCATAGCCGAATTGATTGCAGCTTCTGAATTGATATTTTTGAGGGGTTCGCTCGCTATTGCCATTCTTTCGCCAGACTAATCAATTTATGCCATTTTGCGGCGCAATTTGGCTATCGCAGGAAGCAATATTTTATGCACCACTGGCGCAATGATTGCGCCAATAAATAGGCCAAAAACTGCATTAATCGCGGCACTGCAGAACCAAGACAAAAAGCCCGAAATTGCCGGAACCAAAGCGCCAATATATTTGCCTATATGGTTTATAGTTTCTTCTGGCCAATGTATGCCTGATTGATGCAATCCGTGCGTGATAATACCACCACCGACCCATAACATAGCCACCATCCCAATATAAGTTAGAACTTTAAGAAAAATCGGCATTCCCTTGACAATACCGCGCCCTATTGCCGCAATAATCACATTTTTCATTCGAGCCATCAATGCCCCGAGATCGTCCGCTTTGACTATAATTGCTACCGCGCCATAAACTAATGCCGTCATTCCAAGCCCAACAGCGGCCAAAACGCCTGCCTGCATCCAAATACTCGCGGCAGCTATCGTCGAAAGGGTAATTGCCATAATTTCAGCCGAGAGAATAAAATCTGTGCGTATGGCGCTTGCGACTTTTTCATTCTCAAGCTCGATTGCGGTTTTGCCGATATCGTCACTAACACCGTCGCCATCATCATCATGGCTATGATCCCCAGGGAAAAGATCGACTACTTTTTCATAGCCTTCCAATGCCAAATATGCACCACCAATCATAAGTAATGGCGTAATTAGCCACGGCGTAAAGCTACTCATGAGAAGAGCAGCAGGAAGCAAATAAAGCATTTTATTTTTTGCCGAACCCAAGGCAATTTTACCAACTATTGGCAATTCGCGGTCTGAGGCAAACCCAACAACATAACGCGGGGTAACAGCAGCATCATCGATTACAATACCAGCGGCCTTTGTCATCGCTTTGCTACCAGCCTTAGTGGCTTGAGCCGCTGCGTCATCAAGAGAGGCAGCCGCGATCTTAGCGATTGCCGCGACATCATCAAGTAATGCCAATAGTCCAGAACTCATTGTTTTCCTCTTTGCTTAAATCAGACTTTTTGCTGGGCCCTATTACCAATTAAAATTCATTGCTATCCTTATAGCGTTCGCGGTCCCAAGATAAAATTGCCCATGCATGGCTATCATGGCGAACTTTGCGTGCGGCATCCTCAACACTATGCCAAACTAAAGTATGATCAGGCTCGCTAGATGCGCCTTTTTGTCCAGTCATCTCCACTTCATAGAAACTTGAGAGCGAATTAACAGGGGTCTCGCCATTTATCCAAAACTGCCCTGCCCGACCCAAATGCCGCAGTGGCCAAACCGGAAGGCCTGTCTCCTCATCAAACTCGCGAATTAAAGCCTCGGGGTCACTTTCATCATTTTCAACGCCGCCACCAGGTAAATCATAATGATGACTTGCCTTTGTTCCAATCCGAACCAAAGCGATTTTGCCACCTTCTCCCACGCAAATACCATAAACACTCGGCCTTTCTTTATAGATTTTCCCGTGAACAGTTTTGCCAAATTGTAATGAAAAATGCGCCATTAATACCCCTAATTGAGTTTCTCAATAATTGAAAAGCAATTACAGTCAAGCGGCGGCCTCTTATGCTTGTCTTTTTGCTGCCATATTTTGATTTAGTATGCATAAAAGCATAACTAGCTCGGCGCTTAGGTATTTGTGCAAATTAAAAATCCGTAATAGCTTGGGTCTGGGTGGGCGAATATGATTTGCAAAGGATTTGCGAATGAAAAGACACTTAGTATTTATCCCAATATTCACTTTAGCCCTGATTACTGCCTGTGGCGCAAATCCGGCCGCAGATTCGGCCAGCTATGAAGCTGCTGCTGAAGCTGTCTCAACTGGGAAAAGTGCGGCGCCCGGGCCACAAAAAATCGCCCTTTCGTTTAATATGGGAATAACTCTGCCCGAAGATAAAATCGATTTGGCAATGCGCACCGATCGTGCCAATTGCGAAAACGCTGGCGCCGATATTTGCCAAGTATTGTCCTATAGCTATAACAATTCCCCATCAAATGTTTCGGCTAATTTACAAATTCGCGCGGTTCCTGCTTGGCTTGCACCATTTCGTGATGCCCATGCCGGTGAAATGAAAAAGATTGGCGGCGCAGTCACTAGCGAAAGAGCCGATGCTGAAAACCTTACTGGGCAGATTCAAAGTTCGGAAAAAACCCTAAGAGATTTGACCCTAAACCAAGATAGACTGTTAGAGCAAATAAACCAAAAAGCCTTTAAGGGCGAGGACTTGCTCGAAGCGCAAGACAGGTTGACTGAAATCCAAAGGCAGATTTCCGAATTATCGGCACATACAAATAGCCAGAAGGCGCGCGTTGATATGTCTAGCATGTCCCTAGACTATAATACAAAACGCGGCGGAATTGATAGGCACGCCTTGGCACCAGTCAATGAAGCTTTGACTAGCTTTTTTGATTTCTTCTTTCGCTCACTAAGTGTTTTGATCTATGTTATCGCAGTTGCATTGCCATTTTTAGCTGGCTGGATTGCAATCTTGCTTTTAAAAACTCCGGTCACACGTTTGTTTCGGCGAATAAACCCAAAGAAGCCAATAGAGGCTGCAAGCGAATTAAATTAGTCCTTTTATAATCCGCCATAATCGAAAATGCCTTTTGCCGTTCGGTGAAAGGCAATTCGGGCGCTATATTCCTTTGGGTCTTTTTTTGTGACAATTGCTGTCCCGTCATCGCGCACCCAATCATTCAAGCGGGTCAAATAAAATCTTAGGGCCGCACCGCGCGCCAAAAGTGGCATCAGTTCTTTTTCGCGTGGCAATAGTTTGCGCACGCTTTCATAGCCCGCAAGTAATGCCCGCCCTTTGGTAAGATCAAATTCGCGTCCCATTGGCAAAAAGCACCATGCATTAAGCATTATCGCTAAATCATAGGCATAAAAGCCATTCGCCGAAAAATAAAAATCTATAATTCCGCTAACTTCATCGCCAACAAAAAGAACATTATCGGCAAATAAATCGGCATGAATAAAGCCTTTAGGGAGGCCAGAATAAATATCGGGCCAACTAGATTTTATTTGCGCTATATCATTATCAATCAATGCCGCCGCCCCGGTTTCGAGAGTTTCACCCGCTTGGCGAAGGCCATCCCACATTTTGGGCCAGTCTTTGGCGTCTAAATCATTGGTGCGGGTCAAATCATATTCGCGCATTGCCAGATGTAGCTTTGCCAAAGCCGCTCCAGCAGCTTTGGTTTGTTTTGCACTTGGAAAACGCGGTGAATAACCCGATAGAAAGCTACAAAGAGCGCAAGTCTTTCCCTTAATATTATAGGTCAGCTCGCCCATTTGGGTGCGGACAGGGCGCGCGCAAGGCAAGCCCATATCAGCAGCCATTTCCGTAGCCCCAAGAAAAAATGGCAAGTCTTTAACATCGACCATATTCTCATAAATGGTCAAAATATAACGACACTCTTCGACTTCTAGGATGAAGTTTGAATTTTGCACGCCTTCGGCAATGCCTTTAAACCCGATAATCTGGCCAAGGCCAAAACCTTCGCGGATTTGCTCTAAATCTTCATCGGATAAGTGTGTGTAAACTGCCATTTCGACTTTCACTATTTATTGCTATGCCAATAGCTAATTAATTGGTGAAGGTCAAAATATTAGATGGCAATTCTTGAGTTTGCAGAGTTCTCGCAATATTTAGTGCAAAATCATGCCAAAAAGGGTGCGATTTTATGCCTTGATAATGGCTCCAAAAATATTGGTATAGCCGTAAGTGACCTAAGCAGAACCATCGCCAGCCCAATGGCCGCTATAAAGCGGCAAAAACTTATGCCAATGGCCAATGATATTTTCAAAGTGTTTGACGAAAAAGAATGCGTCGCGATTGTGATTGGTCACCCTTTGAATATGGATGCAAGCTCTGGCCCAAGTGCCCAAGCCGCAAGAGCCTTTGCCCGCAATCTATTGGGCGTGCGCGAAGTGCCAATTATTATGGCCGATGAAAGATTATCGACCGCAGCCGTGCAAAGGCAAATGATTGATGCTGATATTACGCGCTCAAAGCGCGCCAATATGGTCGATAGCGCCGCCGCAGCTTTTGTATTGCAAGGCGTTTTGGATAGAATTGCACGCGGCTAATAATTTTAATTTTGAGCGCATTTGTTATTCTTGCTTGCATTTTACCAGGGCAATGGTCTAAACAATCTTTTTGTGACCCAAACTTCAGAACCACCAATTCGCACAGCTTTTACTAAAAAGCATTTGTTGCAAATAAACGATTTAAATCGGCTAGAGGCGCTTGAATTAATCAATCGGGCCGAACTTTTTCTTCCCTATACTAATGCAAAAGTAAAAAAGCTATCGACCCTAAAAGGGCGAACTTTGGTCAATTTGTTTTTTGAAAACTCCACGCGCACCCAAGCTAGTTTTGAACTAGCGGCA